>NZ_JCACCM010000090.1:0-29709 GCF_059501405.1 Myxacorys sp. | reverse complement strand
GCCCATAGGTTTCAGGATTCAGGCTTTGAAAAATAGCCAAAAAATGTCCAAAACCGGCAAGCAACCGAATACTGTTCAGGCGATGCCCATGATTGCATCAAAGATTTCTTCCTAAAGCTGGTTTAGAAAGAAATCTTCGTTTTTGCTGAGTGTGTTACTGCCGTGTTATATAGGTTTTGGCTTCAATACAGCCAGGTAACACACGTTCTATCGTCTTAAAAAAAACGCCTCCAACTTGAAGCGGCTCAAAGTGTATTTCAGCTTGATGCAAGATCCTTCCGAGCCTATCTGAGCCAACCGCACTCTTGGGACATCTCGTGTTTTGAGGAAGTTGTAAATGGCTAACCCGATTGGTGATGCCAAGCTACGAAGGATCGCGTTTAGCAGCAGGGCATGAATTACTCCACCTGCAACTATGCAATTTAGCCTAAGATGACTTCTGGAAGAAATTAGGACTACTATTGAAAAAGCCTTGACTCTGTGTATTGGCGGGAGCCCGATTTGCAATAGGCGCAATCGCGCTTTTTCACGCTTGATCGCGCCTATTGTGTAGTTGCGACGGGGAATCACAACCCCAATGCCGCGGCGATTGTCTCCTGCGACTCGTTGCGGACGAAGGCGCGGTCGTCCACGGCCAACTCGTTTAACTTCGCCTTGCTCCATCAAGGCATCGAACTCCACCGCCTCATTGCGTTGTCCAACCGTGAGCAGAAAGGTCACTGGCAAGCCATGCCCCTCGCAACGCAAATGGATTTTGGTGCTAAACCCACCTTTGCTATACCCCAGGGCTTCTGACTCCGCATCACTGCCACTTACCCCCGCCGCATGTTGATCGCTTGAATCACACTGCCATCGACAAAGTGGAGCTTTCAGTCAAACTCGCCTGCAGCATTGGCCTGCTGCTGCAACTGCTCCAACAAAATCTGTTGCTACAGTCCTCGCTTACGCCAAGCATAGAAACGCCCTGAGACGGTTTCCCAGGCTCCATAACGGTCGGGCAAATCACGCCAGGGAGCACCGGTGCGAAGAATCCACAGAATGCCATTGATAAGGGTGCGCGATGCTCGTTGGCAGGTCGTCCACCTTTTGGACTTGGTTGCGGCAACAGGGGTTGTCATCGCTGCCATTGTTGATGGGTTAAATCTTTTCGTGAAATTGGATTGCGTGCTACCAATGCCTGCTAGCTTTCTTTGAAATATATCTATTTCCATTCTAGCTTCGGGTTTTAAAACACAGCCTAGGGTCAAGGGTGGCAGGAAGCGGCCCGCGGCCCTCCAAGTTGTCTAACTGCTGATGCTGGGTAGTCGCTGAGCAAGTTTGCATCTGAGTATTCCTCTGCGACCCCGAAGCAATTAATTGTCACACGGGGGGACATGCGTCCGACGAATACAAGCAGTTCCCCTGCAGATGCCAAGAGTTTTTCTGATTTTTGCCGTTGCTATCTCTCATTCCAGGGGTCTTGTTGCCTTGGTCCGTTCCCGCTGGGAGACAATCGCCCCTTAACGGTAGCATCAACCGCCGCTTCGTTATCGAAGTTTGAGTAGTTCTAGAGCCAGGATGGTTACCGCTGCTGCTCCCATCCTCTCAAAATGGGGTTTACTAATTGGCTATAGGTCAGGCTTCTATTAAGCATCCATAGCATAATTACTAGTTCAATTTCGGTGCGAAATTTTCATTGTAGGTGCGCCTCAAACGCAGCAGACAGACAGCATGGGCAAGTCACTCTTTAGAACCTGAGAAGCCAGTGAGTTGCTTTTGAATTGAGCTATTGCAGTACAAAACAAATGCAGTACAAATGTTTATTATCTGAGCAATCGCTTTTAGGCGGTTGCAAGATCGATGCCATCAGTACACCTCATCTCCGCGTATGGGCATGATGACGAAGGGAGGTGCTTATGCCAGACTCAACGAGATCAAGCTATTAATGTTTTTTATGAGTGTCACGAAAGCAATGCCAGAGCAGGGACAACTGGTGAGAGTCCGGCAGCGACAGTATGTGGTGACGGGTATCCGTCAAACGACGCTGCCCGCTAGTCCTCTCTTGCCGAAAGCGACACCGCCTCAAAGTCTAGTCTTGCTCTCCTCAATTGAGGATGATGGGCTAGGAGAAGAGCTTCAGGTAATTTGGGAGCTAGAGCCTGGGACGCAGGTGTATGAGCGGGTAGAATTGCCGCAACCTACTGGTTTTGATGATCCGGCTCGCTTGGATGCTTTTCTCGATGCCGTGCGCTGGGGTGCGGCTTCTTCTGCGGATATTCGCACACTTCAAGCTCCCTTTCGCAGTGGCATTGACATTGAAGACTATCAGCTTGACCCGGTGGTACGAGCCATCCAGATGCCTCGGGTGAACCTGCTTATTGCAGATGACGTGGGATTGGGGAAGACAATCGAAGCCGGATTAGTTGCTCAAGAATTAATTATTCGTCATCGCTGTCGGCGGATGCTGATTGTTTGTCCGTCTTCGCTACAAATTCAGTGGCGAGACCAGATGCGGGATAAGTTTGGATTAGACTGCCGCATCGTGGACAGTACTTTGATGAAAGAGTTGCGACGACAGCGCGGCATTCATGTTAATCCCTGGATTCACTTTCCTCGCCTCATTACCTCGATCGATTTTCTCAAACGAGATCGCCCCCTGCGGCTGTTTCGAGAAGTGCTGCCAGCAGAAGGGGAATCCCTCTATCCCCGTCGCTTTGATCTGCTGATTGTCGATGAAGCGCATAATGTGGCTCCCTCTAGCAGTGGGCAGTATGCAATCGACTCACAGCGAACGGCTACCATTCGCCTGCTGGTGCCACACTTTGAGCACAAGTTATTTTTAACTGCCACTCCTCACAACGGTTATCCAGAAAGCTTTACGGCCTTGCTAGAACTCCTCGATACCCAACGCTTCGCCAGAGGAGTCGAACCGGATCGCAACCAGCTGCAAGTGGTAATGGTGCGGCGCTTAAAGCAGGAGATGAAGCATTGGGATGATTCCCCGATGTTTCCCGAACGCAAATTGGCAGCGATTGCAGTTGACTATCCTCAGGCAGAACGCCAGGCTCATGCATCTCTGAGGCGGTATACCGAACTGCGAACAAAGGGCGCTAACGACAATCTTGAGAAGTACGCTACTGAGTTTGTCTTGAAGTTGCTCAAGAAACGACTGTTTTCGTGCCCGCAGGCATTCCTCACGACACTAACGCAACACCAGGAGTCGTTAACAACCGCGCGTCGTCGTCAAGCCAGCAGCCTGTCTGCTAAACCGACTGAAGGGATTTTGCGGCGACAGGTGGAACAGGTGGAAGAAGAATTTGCTGACGATGCGGTGTATGAAGCAGTAACGGATGAGTCGATTAGCCACACCAGCCGCCTGTTTCGGGCACTGGCACCGGAAGAACAAGGTTTGCTGCGGGAGATGCTCCAGTGGGCGGAAGTGGCAGCCCGACAACCAGATGCCAAGGCAACCCACCTGCTCGACTGGCTTAACACCACAATTCGTCCCCAGGGACAGTGGTCGAATGAGCGAGTGATTATCTTCACTGAGTATCGGGCAACGCAGAAATGGCTCTATAACTTGCTAGCAGCCGAGGGTTTGGTGCAGGGCGATCGCCTACTGACGCTCTATGGTGGCATGAATTCCGACGATCGCGAAGTGGTTAAAGCAGCCTTCCAAACGCATCCCGATATTTCTCCGGTAAGGATTCTGCTCGCGACCGATGCAGCTTCGGAAGGTCTAGATTTACAAAACTTTTGTTCCCGCTTGATTCACTATGAAATTCCCTGGAACCCAAATCGGATGGAGCAGCGGAATGGGCGGATCGACCGTCATGGGCAGCGAGCGACCGAAGTACGGATTTATCATTTTGTGGGCAAGGGCTACCAGGAGCAAGCTACGAGTGGGATTCGTCCTGGTGATTTGGAGGGGGATTTAGAGTTTCTGATGCGGGCAGCGCTCAAGGTGAACAACATTCGGGAAGACCTGGGCAAAGTCGGTCCGGTGATTGCGGCACAGGTGGAAGAGGCGATGTTGGGGCGACGGGCGACACTGGATACTGCCAGGGCTGAGCAAGAATCAGCACCTGTGCGACGAATGCTCAAGTTTGAACGCAAGGTGCGAGAGCAAATTGAGAAACTGCGAGAGCAGTTACAGGAGACGCGGCAAAACCTGCGGTTGACTCCGGAGAACGTTGAAGCGGTCGTGCGGGTTGGCTTGGAGTTAGCGGACCAGCCCCCGTTAATCGAGGCAACAGTTGAGGGTTTGCAGGGCCCAGTCTTTCATTTGCCTCCATTGAAGAGTAGCTGGGCTGTCTGCGCTGAGGGGTTGGAGCATCCTCACACCAAAGAAATTCGCCCAATTGTGTTTGACTCCGATGCAGCACATGGACGCGATGATGTGGTGCTGGCACACCTAAATCACCGTTTGGTGCAGATGTGTTTACGGTTGTTGCGGGCAGAGGTTTGGTCTACAGAAGGCAGAAAGCAACTGCATCGAGTGGCTGCTAGAGTGGTGTCCTCGAAGGCGGGTTTAGAGACTCCGGTAGTAGTGGCATATGGGCGACTGGTGATTCTGGGGAGTGACCAGCAACGGCTGCATGAAGAAGTGATTACGGCTGGTGGGGTGTTGAAGGAAGGACGCTTCAGCCGTCTGAGGGTGATGCCACTACAAGCGGCATTAGGGGCAATTTCTGCTGGCGCAGTGCCCGAAGTCGTGCAACAGAAGTTAGCAGGACTGTGGGACAAATATGCTGAGCCACTCATGCAGGCGTTGGTGGTGAGGCAGGAAGAACGAACGACGAGCCTGCAACAGGATTTGCAGAACCGGGCAGAGAAAGAGATTGCCGACATTACTGCCATCCTCACTGAATTGCAGAAAAGCATCCTCAAGGAATTAGATGAACCGCAGGTGGAGCAACTGACGCTCTTTAGTACGCCTGAACGAGAGCAGTTTGAGCGGAATATGAACAGCCTCAAAGCCAGAGCAGCCCAAATTCTACAGGAAATTGAGCAAGAAACGGCTCTCGTTCGGAAGCGGTTTGAAAACCCAACGGCACGACTTTTTCCTCTGGCAGTCACATTTCTGGTGCCACAGAAACTCCTCCGACACCAGTAGGCTAGAAAAGCTCACGTTTTGTTCAATGGTGGTCCCTTCATGCAAAAAACCCGTGCCTTCGCGATCCTCGCTCCCGTTCCAGAAGAGCATTTGCTTTCAGGACTGGAAGCGATCGCGGCTCAACTCGATTCCGATGATCTGCCACCTAATCATTTGCCCAAAGTTGCCTTTGGCAGCATGGACTTTGAAGTGTTTGGGGAAGCCGAAAAGCTGAGGAGTGGTCAGGCGATCGAGGTCTTGATCTATGCCTCTCACGCAAAGGGCGACCAACCCTTGAACCCACAGGTAACTTGGCGCGGGCTTTACGTGGGGTCTGTGGGGTCTCGTCGCGGTCGCTATCCCGGTAAAGCGATGTATCGACCCAAATCTACTGCCACGGATAGTCCAACCTGGGCCGTATTTTGGGAAGTTCAAGGATTAGAACCGCTTAAAATGCCGCTGTCGATCGGGAGCTTGCGGGGGAAGGATAAGAAGACGAATTATCAAGCTCGGTTCCTTCCAGAAGGTCCAGTCTTGATTGAATTTCCTTGATTGCGGTAGTGAGCCGATCTTAAGCACAACGACAAACAACCATGAAAATCTCGACCTACAATCTTCGGTGTGGTGGCAAAGCCAACCAGCGTGTCCACTGGGCTCAGCTTTTTGAGGTGGCAAACCCAGACATCTTTCTGGTGCAAGAAACCTGCTCCCCTGAGCAATACGTGACTAGCAGCTTTTGGGAGGCTCATCAGCAGCAGGTGCAGTGGGCAAAGGTGGGGAATAATGCGTGGGGCAGTGCCGTATTCGTGCGGTCGGGAACCGTCAACCGCATTCTCGTACCGGACTTTGAGGGGTGTGTCGTGGGTGTGGAAGTGGAGGGCTTCGCTTGGTCAGCCAACCAGGGACGAAAGCTCCGCATCTTCAGCATCCATGTGCCTGCACCTTATAAACCCTCAGTCAATCGGATGCTTGACTGGATTGGGAGTCTTCCCAATGACGGTGATTTGATCATTGGGGGTGACTTTAACCTGACGGTTGGAGCCCGTCATCCCAACGAAAAGCAACAAGATCAGGATCTGTGGTTGCTGGAGCGACTGCGAAGAGAGTTTGGCTTGATCAGCTGCTGGCAAGCCGCGAACCCCAACCGCGATCTTGCTCAGACCTTGCGCTGGAATCGGAATCAAGCAACTCCCTACCACTGTGACGGCATCTTTGTTCCGGATGCCTGGTATCGTTACTTGAATCAATGTGAGGTGCTGGCTTCGCCCCTATGGGAGGAGTTGAGTGACCATAATCCGGTGGTAGCAACATTTTCTGAGGGGCCAGTTCCTTTATTTCTGCCTACTGCTGTGCCTGCGTCTGCTGCAATTCTGTCTATCCTGCCATCTTAACCATCTATGTCTACTGCTCGCCACCACGCTGAATGGCTTTCTCTGGTTGAAGCATCAGGTCCGTTTCTGAGTCTGCCTGTGCTACTCAAGACGTTTCCGTCAGGATTGGATGCTCATGACCCGGAGTCTTTGAAGCGGCTGAGATCGGCATACGAAGAATGGCAGGACAGCCAGTTTGGGTTGAAGCCGGAGCCAGCGATTCACCGAGCTTGGGTGGAGTTTGTGCTGAAGCAAACGCTGGAATTGCCGGAGGAAGTGTTGTTGAGTGGGCAGCAGATGCCACCGGGGTTGAGTGTGGTAGTTGCTGAACAAAACGAAACCTTACGTCCGGATTGGGTGGTGGTGAATCCATCAGGAACATCAGAGGCTGGAAAGCCCCGTTTACTGGTGCAACTTGTGCCAGCAGGGCAGGATTTAGAGAAGCCGTTAAAGGGATCGCGATGGGCGGCGAGTCCGGCGACGCGGATGATGGAGTTGCTGCACGCCTGCAATGTGCAGTTGGGGCTGGTGACGAATGGCGAACATTGGATGTTGGTGAATGCGCCGAAGGGAGAGACAACGGGGTTTATCTCCTGGTACAGCATTCTTTGGGTAGAGGAGCATCTGACGCTGCGGGCGTTTCGGAGTTTGTTGGTGGCGCGGCGGTTCTTTGGGGTCGAGGACTCCCAGACGCTGGAAGCTTTGCTGAGCCAGAGCGTAGCGGATCAGCAGGAAGTCACTGACCAGTTGGGCTATCAGGTGCGGCGGGCAGTGGAAGTGCTGGTACAGGCGATCGCTCGTCTCGACCAGGATCAAAATGGAGTCTTGCTGAAAGACATCTCCGAGTCCCAGATCTATGAGGCAGCCCTGACAGTGATGATGCGACTGGTGTTTCTCTTCTGTGCGGAGGAGCGGGGGTTGCTGCTGTTGGGCGACCCGCTGTATGACCAGCATTATGCGGTGTCTACTCTGCGGGAGCAGTTGCGATCGCACGCGGATCTGCATGGGGAGGAGGTGTTGGAACGACGATCGGATGCCTGGTGCCGATTGCTGGCAACGTTTCGGGCAGTGTATGGCGGGATTTTTCACGATACTTTGCAGCTTCCAGCCTATGGTGGGAGCTTGTTTGACCCCGATCGCTTTTCGTTTTTGGAGGGGCGAGAGCAGGGGACGCATTGGCAGGAAACTGGAGCTGACCCGCTGCGGATCAACAACCGGATTGTGTTGCACTTGCTAGAGGCGTTGCAAATTCTGCAAATCCGGGTGCCGGGCGGTGGAGTGGAGCCGCGTCGGCTGTCGTTTCGGGCGTTGGATATTGAGCAGATTGGGCATGTCTATGAAGGCTTGCTGGATCATACGGCGGTGCGGGCGACTTCGACCGTGTTGGGCTTGGTCGGCACACGCTATGAGGAACCAGAGGTTGCACTGGCAGAGTTAGAGCGTTTCCAAGCGCAAGGTGAAGCGGCGTTGCTGACATTTTTGAAGGAGCAGACGGGACGATCGCTCTCTGCCTTGAAAAAAGCCTTAAGTGTGGAGCTTGAACCACGCGACCAGCAGCGTTTGCGGACGGCTTGCAACAATGACTCGGCACTGTTTGATCGCGTCCTTCCCTTCGCTGGGTTGATCCGGCAGGATACGCTGGGCTACCCAGTGGTGATTCCGGCAGGGGTGGTGTATATGACGGAGGGGGTCGATCGCCGTCAGAGTGGGACGCACTACACGCCGCGTAATCTGACGGAGGAGATTGTGCAGTATACGCTGGAGCCGCTGGTGTATGAGGGCGTGGCAAAGGGGAAGCCAAAGGAAGAGTGGCGGTTGCGATCAGCGGCGGAACTGCTTCAACTGAAGATCTGCGATATGGCGATGGGCAGTGGAGCGTTTTTGGTACAGACCTGTCGTTATCTGGCTGGGAAACTGGTGGAAGCATGGCAGCAGGCGGAGGCAGAGCATCCGGGGCAGGTGGTGATTGCGCCAGACGGAACGCTGTCGGAGGCACGTCCTGAAGAGTGCCCGATTCCGAAAGATTTGGATGAGCGGTTGTTGGTGGCGCGACGGATTGTGGCGGATCGCTGCCTCTACGGAGTCGATAAAAACCCGTTAGCGGTGGAGATGGCAAAGCTGTCGCTGTGGCTGGTGACGCTGGCGAAGGGGCGACCGTTTACGTTTCTGGATCATGCATTGAAGTGGGGCGATTCGCTGTTGGGCATTACTCGTGCTGAACAGATCGAGTATTTGAATCTGAATCCAGACAATGAAGTGGTTCAGTATCCGATCGCCTCTCAAATTTGGCGACCTATTTTGCAGGATGCGATCGCCAAACGCCGCAAGCTGGAAAGTTTTAGCGTCAATGGCATTGAAGATTTACAGGAAAAAGAACGACTGTTTCAGGAAGCAGAACAGGCGATTGATCGGCTTCGGTTTGTGGGGGATTACTTGATTGGCAGAGCGTTGGCAGATGCCGGGAAAACGTCTGATTTGACGACGGAAGATTTGATGGTGGTGTCGCAGCGGATTGAGCAGGAATTAGCAGGAACAGCAACGGTAAAACAAACGCGAGACATTACGGCACTGAGGGCAAGTGCAGAACGAATGTTGAATTTGGGAAATCGAGCAAATCAACCACCTCATAAGCCGTTTCATTGGTTGTTGGAGTTTCCTGAGGTGTTTTTAGAAGGTGAAACGAAGGGATTTGCGGCGATCGTTGGAAATCCTCCATTTCAGGGAGGAATTAAGGTATCGGATGTTTTGGGAGCAGACTACCGGGAGCATTTAGTTGAGCAGCTTGCTTATGGTCAACGTGGTAGTGCTGATTTATGTGCTTATTTCTTTTTACGAGCCGTTCAGATCCTAAAAATTGCCGGATGCTTTGGTTTAATTGCAACAAACACCATTGCTCAGGGCGATACTCGTGAAGTTGGATTGAACCAGTTGATCGACAAGGGCTTTACCATTACTCGTGCTATATCTAGTCGTCCCTGGATAGGTGGTGCAAGCTTGGAAGTGTCCCTCGTTTGGATGTTTAGTGGTAGCTGGCTAAGTGAATTTTTATTAGATGCTAAACCTGCCTCTGGCATCACTCCTCTTTTGACAGAGATAGGGCAATTTGATGGCACACCTTATAAACTTGCTAAAAATGCAAGTCAAGCATTCAAGGGGCATAATGTATATGGCTTGGGGTTCATTCTGGAAGTAGAAGAAGCCAAAGATCTCATTGATAGAAATATCAAAAATCAAGAAGTCTTGTTTCCCTATCTAACTGGTCAAGATCTAAATTCTAGTCCTCAACACTCTGCTAGCCGATGGGTTATTAATTTTAGAAATTATTCATATGACAAATGCCTAAACTATCCAGAAATAATTGATATTGTTGAACAAAGAGTAAAACCAGAACGTTTAAACAATAAACGTCAAGCTCGTCGTGAGCGTTGGTGGATTTTTGGTGATTATGCATCTGGTTTAGAAAAAGCTCTTGTAGGAATGAAAAGAGTTTTAGTATTTGCACAAACAAGTAAGACAAAGTATCCAGTTTTTGTTTCTACAGATATTGTCTTTGATCAGAAATTGGTAGTCATTGTTTCTGATAGTGATAGTTTATTTTGTGTTTTGTGTTCCAATTTTCATTACTGGTGGGTTTTAGTATATGGGAGTTCTTTAAGAACAGATGCGGTCTATACTCCCTCTGACTGCTTTGAAACTTTCCCCTTCCCTACATTCGATCTCTCAGATCTCGACACCCAATTTCCATCTCTCGGCATGATCGGCGAAACCTACTACACTCATCGTCAGGCAGTCATGCGCGATCTCCAGGAAGGGCTGACCAAAACCTACAACCGCTTTCATAACGCCAGTGAGATGGCAGATGATATTCAGAAATTGCGATCGCTGCATATTGAGATGGATCAGGCAGTGGCTGCTGCCTACGGTTGGCAAGACCTCGACTTAGAGCACGGTTTTCATAAGACGAAACAGGGCAATCGGTTCACCATCAGCGAAACCGCTCGACGTGAAGTGCTCGATCGGCTGCTGGAGTTGAACCATCAGCGCTACGCCGAAGAAGTTGCTCAGGGCTTGCATGATAAAGGCAAGAAGAAAGGGAAAACCAACAAACAGAGCAGATCTAAAACAGTGAGCGTTCCATCCACAGGCGAGATAGTCCAGGGCCAGCTGTTTTGATCGACACAAAACTCCTCCGCAAGGAAACATCGATTTATCCTTAATTTGAGCAAGTAGAGAGAGCTTTATGGCTGGCTACAGAACCCCACCAGGAACAATTATCAATACGATCAAAAGCTTGCTCAGAGAAAGATACAAGCAAGGGTTTCCCATCATCAAAGAAATCATTCAAAACGCCAACGACGGGAAGGCAACCAGTTTAGACTTTGGCATTGCTAGAGGTCTAGATAGCAACATTAGTCATCCTCTCCTCAAAACACCTGCTTTATTCTTTCTCAACAACGGCACATTCAATAAAGAGGACCAAGAAGCGATTTCTTGCTTCGGCATTGATGCTAATGCCAAAGACAAAGGAAAAATCGGGAAATTCGGCCTTGGGCAGAAGAGCGTTTTTCATTTTTGTGAAGCCTTTTTCTATATCGCCCGTTCTAGCAATATTTCAGAGGGGTGCGGAGAATTTATCAACCCTTGGGCAACCTCGGAAGGAGTCGATGCAAAAAGACCCGAATGGACCGAGATTTCCCAGGTAGATCTTCAGCATCTAGAAAACTATCTAATCACCCAGAAACTCATTACCCCAAATACTCCACAATATTTTCTGCTGTGGGTTCCCCTCCGTCAGCGCATGCCCGACGAACGGTGCATCCTGGCCAACTACTACGAAGATTTAAGCTCAGTTCGAGACAACCTACCCGCAGATATGGAAGCCAGAATTGGGCAACTCCTTCCCTTATTACGCCACCTGAAAAAGGTCAAATACTGGCTACCCGAGACTAAAGGTTCGCTTCAGCAACACTTTCATATTCAGTTGGATGAGAAAAGTGCCCTGGCACGTTGCATTTATCCCGACGCAGCCAATGAGGCGATCGAGCCGGATGAACATGACCTGGAAGGCAATGTCCTTTTAAGCTCGTCTAACAATATCAAGTTTGCAGGCAAGGAACGAATTCTACCCGCCACCGATTTTGCCCGTCTGCTGCCCGGAGCCGCCAATAACTCCAGTCACTTCTGGAAAGACTTACAAACCTCTTCCCTTTGGACCAGACGCTCCTCCATTAATGAAAATGGGGATGAGGAGATGATCCCAGATAAATCCATTCCCCACTGTGCTGTAGTGTTGACCCAACAGCCCTCCAGCGAGAACGGGAGCGCTAAAGTCACCCTGCAATGGTCTGTTTTTCTCCCACTCTCTAGCGACGAAAATAATTCCAGTACCGAGAGTGCTGAACAAGAAGTCCATCAACAAATCAGTTGTGAGGGCAATCAGGACTACACCATTTTTCTACATGGCTACTTCTTCTTAGACTCTGGCAGAAAGTATATTGAGGGCCTGCAGAGTATTCGCAGTAATTCCTTTAAGCAAAAAACTCCTGAGACGGAGGATGAAATGATTGCCCAATGGAATTATCTATTGGCGATGAAAGGCACATTGAAGCTTGTGCTACCTGCATTAGAAAAGCTCTGTGGTACTCACAACCTTTCTGCTAACGAGATTACCCATCTCTGTAATGGAATTCGTCAATCTAGACTCTACACAATTAAAACTTATAGAGAGCGGATTTGCGAAGAATACCAGTGGGTCTTTTCCACAGAACCATCCGGCAGCAGTTGGCAAATGGTTAGTGCCAACATTTCAGTGCGCCTCCTGCCAGGGATTCCAGATTGGCAAGCGTTTCCCAGTCTGGAATCCCTGGCTGAAAACCACTATCTCATCCTCTCAGACAAACCTAACCTCCTCCCATACACAGATTCTGCATGGAAGCCGGATGAAATCTGCGCTCTCCTAGAGAACCTCAATATTCGTTCAGTATTTTCAGAGCCTAACGCTCTCAGTTACTTGCTAAATGTGCTGAAACAAAACGAGAAGGCAGTTAAGCATACAGAGGTACAAGCCCACTTAATGACAGTCCTGGGAAAGGCGTTCATTAAATTCGATACGCAAAAACCGCAACAAAAAACCTTATTACCTCTGATCCAAAATTTAGTTGCGTATCTTGCTCCAGACAAACGCTTCAAAATTTCTAGCTTTGAAGCTAACGAGCAAGTTAGACATGGAGTCTTGAAACAGCTTTATGAGCTTGATCTGAATCTATTACCGATTTACGCTTCATTTGAGCCGTCACTCTTCAGTAGCACAGGTACTCTCAGCCATGAATCAGTTGTTGTAGTCCTGACTAAGCTTAGTCAGGTATTAACTGAAGACGCAGCCAGGCAGAAAGTGATCTGTGAACTCATTTGCCAAGTTTTGGAACAGTTGAAACAAACTGGCTCCCTTGAAGCAATCCTCAAGGCCTTAGAGCAGCTACCCCTCTTTATTGGCTATAACCATCGTGATCAAGAGTCCTACCTATACCCGTATGTCATCTTGCAGGTATATCACAGCCAGAAATGCTTGTTTAGGGGAGATGGAAGAACCAATAAGCTTGCTAATTCATTGAGAGACGCTGTATCCAGTTGTCCAATTGTTTTTATTGATACAAACTTAGCCAATATTCTGACCGGAGCAGATTCACTGAAAGGATTGCCTGCTCTCAATGCCAAGAGTTGCCTATCCTTACTGAGCACCAAACCAGACCTGACTAATCCCCAAAATCGCACTAACCTTTTAACGGAGCTAATGGATCGTGTCTAAAGAACTGCGTTATCTGTTACATGGGAATAGCTCCAAGTATGAGGATGTGAAAACTGTCCTTTATGTGACTTCTCAGGAGAGCACAGTTTGGCAGAAAGTTGGTCTGCAAGTTCTAACGCAGCAGGGGTCGGCCTGGCGACTGATTGATACCGCATTGATCCAGTCTATTCGGGTAGATAAGTATCCAAGTTTAGGCATCAATCGCCTACAACCTGAACAAGTCGTGGAGTTGATTCGAGAACTGGGTCCTGACTCTGTTGATGGCAATAAATTAACGGTAGGCGATCGCAACGAACTTCTGCGCTACATTAGCCAACGACCTGCCAACGAAGACCTCTGGAAATCCCTCCATCTCCACGAAACCGTTGCCGGAACTCTGGACTTCATTGAAGCAGAGCGAGTTTTCTTAGAAAATCCAGACTTTCCATTAGATCAACGCCTTCAAGAGCAGGTTGTTTTAATTAAAAAAAATCTAGAGATTCAACAGAACTGGATCTCGCCCTGGGAACCTGCTCATGCCATTACTACCATTTTGCAGTTACCGAGACCGCACGCCTATAGCGATCTAATTTTGGATGCGTTACACCGACTATTGCCCAAAGACAGGGACCAGCAAAAAGCCGCTTTAAAGGAGGCACAATGGCTATCAAGGGCATCAGACGGGAAGGCGATTGCTCCAGTTGATATTATCAGGGTCCATACCAGTTTGAAGCTGCATGAACAAACCATTGCCAGCCTGAACAACACGAAATATTCTCGAGATGTTTTATCCAAGTCGATTCGTGATGCCGCTGCGTACAAGTGGGTCACAGAACTATTTATATTTTGGGATGTTAATCAAGTTCTTGAATCGATCCTAAATTACTCAAATCCAGATCTTCAGCACTGGCAACGTTTTTGTCTTGTCATCCTTGATTCACTTCAAAATGACACCAATATTCCAGAATCCTTAAAGAATCGCCTGATCGTAGCCACCTGGATTCCGCTAAAGGAGCAATCAATTGCTCCCAAGCAAATTGTTCTGCCCCTACCCAATCAACTCAATCAGCACTTACCAACATTGATTGATCTAAGTTTGGGGAATTACTTTGAGGAACGTCAACTGTCTCGAACTGTGAGAAACCACAAAAGTTTTCAAGTTCTCCGGAACTTTTTCTCTAAGTGGGATGAAAACTGGATCCTGAGCCTAGTACTAAAGCAAGAGAAACCTCACAACTATTGTGCAATCATCCTGGATGCCCTCAGCAATTTACTCAGTTCACAACACTCACCCAACCAGACCAACCTGCACCAGCTCCAGACAACAGCCTGGTTATTAGACAAACAACAGAATGCTGTATCACCTGACCATGTGATTCACTATCCTGATCTAGAGCCGGAAATTGAAGCGCTACTTCTGGTAATTCCTGACCCCGATGTCGCCTCATCCCAGTTAAGTCGCCAAATTCGCGATCGCTCAGATTGTTGGCCATGGCTCATTGAGAAGCTATTTGTGACTCACAAGGAGGCGCTTAAAGCTGTGGGTGCATCCCTCAGCGAGGCCCCAGAATATCAACTGGGTAACTTCACGGACTTTCCCCTCGATACCTGTTGGGATGTTTTTGCAACCATTGATGTCAGTTTTCTACCAGTCTGGAACTTCACCCAGCTACTTCCTAGGAAGAGCTTTCGGGAATTTCTGTTACCGAACTTACTGGGCTCCATCAATGAGGAAAAGATTGCTCTACTCCTCCAATCCCTCTCCAGTTCGACATCCCAGCCCGAGAAAGCGACTGTAGAGATATTTAATGCCTATCTTCGACTGGCTGTTCAGTACAACATATTTCGCCAAAGCATCTTGCCTCAAATCCGTCTCTTAAACCAGCGAGGAGATTGGCAGACCCCTGACCAGCTAACCTGGGGCAAAAAGGAAAATAGAGAGAACATTGACAAAGCATACGTGCTGAATTCTGAGCAGACCCAGATCATGGGCAGCTATTTAAACTCTCTTTCCCGCAGCCACAATACAGTTCTGGCAACTCAGGCGGTATCAGTTGAGACCAATAATTATAGTGTTTTAAACACGTACTTTAGCACCTGGGAACAGTACTGCCCCCCCTCATTCATTGGGGCATTTATCACCCTACTTATGGGTAATGACCCCGATGTAAAAAACCTCGCTCAGCTTTACTTAGGTCTGCGGGATCCAGAAGCCATGCGTCAACGCTTGCTGGAGGAACGAGATCCATCTAGCCGAAATCTTGAGTTACATGAGTTCCGCATCCATGTTGGTCAGGTTGACAATCGCACTACTACAGTCCGGTCAGTCCTCGGAAGTACATTTAATGCAGCACTCGCTCGATCCTCACAGCCTCCACATCTGTTTGTTAGCGAACTCGAATCAGAAACTCTAGACTTGGAACTCCTGGCTTTCCATCCAGATAGATTTAGTGAGCTAGACCTATCTACACTCCTAAAACAGTCAACTAAGGCACTTTTAAGAGGGGTTTATCAGGTTGGCACTTCATCAATCGATAATTTTTGGGGGCATTTACGTCAATCTGACCAGCTTGATATTCAGGTCGCCAAAAACTTTTTGCTAGAGGGTGCGCCCTATATTATGAGAATGCTGGGGGCACACGATCGTATTCCTGCAATCAAAATCCTTCTCACTAGATGGGATAATTTACGCCACCAGCGAGCAGAACTCAAACAGCAACAAAGATCGGTGGAACGCTTAGATGATCAGATTGAGCAACTATTTGTAGAGTTGTCTAATTTAGTTGAAGGTGAATCCGCTGAAAGTGAGCAGATCCGTGATGATTTATTAGAGTCTGTTAGAGCCAAAATAGATCTGCATGGCTATCGCCCGCAAAGTATTCCGTTTGAGTTGTTTCAGAATGCAGACGATGCAGTTGTTGAGTGGATGCAAATGTCACCCGCCCAGAAACTGGATGAAGACAGAACTCAGTTTCTAGTAGTTGCTGCCACTAATCAACTTTTGTTCATTCATGCTGGCAGGCCAATCAACTGTTTTCAGCATTCCGATTCTCCTGGTAAACAATACCGTGAAGCAGGGTTCGATCGCGACCTGGAGAAGATGCTCACGTTCAACATTTCCGACAAAGGAGAACATGTTACTGGGAAGTTCGGATTAGGATTTAAGAGCGTTTATCTCGTCTGCAAAGAACCGCGTGTTATCAGCAAAAATTTGGGGTTTGTTGTAGAAGGCGGGCTAATTCCATCCCGACTGGCCCCACAAGTCACTACTGATTTGAGGAGAACAGTTCAAAATCACCTGCATCTAACTGATGCAACAGCTGTCGAGTTAGACCTTGAAGAGGACTACTCGGTTGAAGACGTGATGCAGCCTTTCCAGGAATTTGCCAGTATCCTGCTGGTATTTTCCAGAGCCATCAAACAATGCAAACTGATTTCAGCAAGTTCTCAACCCATCAGCTTAGTTTGGCACCCAATATCCATCCCTGGCGTTCCTGCGGTTGAAGTTGGCAAGCGACCCATCTCTTCAAGCATCTATGCCGATAAATCCTTGTTACTCTGCATTAGAACGGCAGAAGCCACCTTACTGCTGGGTATGGCTGAACAAGATGGTCGGCTCACAAAAACTCTACCCGACGATATCCCAACTTTCTGGGTCACAGCACCCACCCGAGAAGTTCTCTTTTTAGGATTTGCGTTAAATGCCAACTTTGATATCACAACTGGGCGAGAAAGTTTAGTCAAATCGTCAACCCGCAACCGAGATTTGGCCAACCGAATTGGCGAGGCACTCGGAGGCATTCTCTGCGCCCTAGCCCGTGTCAGCGAGCAAAACTGGCAGACCCTTGCTGAGACATTTGGCTTCACAACAATTAGTGAGTACGAGTTCTGGAAATTTCTCTGGCAAGAGTTGGCTATTCGCTGGCAACAAAAAGATCCTAGTGAAGGACAGGAAATTATCAGCTGTATGTTGGGGGGAACGCGTGGGATGGGGCATTTAATCACCCACTGTCGAGCTTTACCCAGCGGGCTATACGGCGCTTATCGCCAGTTACTCTCAATCACTGAGGTTTGCTACCAGGTAATGGGTAAGCTTTCAGAGTCAGCTGTATTTTTGCAAACAGCCAATTGGGGTCATTTCCAGCAAACGTATCAGGGCAAGCTGATTTCCCAAAGCCAATGGAAACAGGCCAAGGCTCTCCTGGGAACATCATTTGACTCGCAGCGTCATCCTGTGAACGAGTTGCGATTACTCGATGTTTTGCAAACAGAGATTGGTGCAACGTCCCCCAGAGTGGATTCAACCAAGGCTAACCAAGTTGGCTCCCTGATTACTAGAGACTTCTTAAATTCCTTAGAAACCTCCCCAGAACGCAATCAGCTCCAAGATTTCTTGCAGGACGCTGAGTTTATGTCTCAGGCAGAGACTTATTTACCCTGCCAACAGCTATTGTGCGATCGCTCCAGTCCTTCTGAAGAGGCTTTGCTGGCTGCATTTGCACCTGATCGCTGCATTTTGCATCTGGATTACCAGGATACTGGCTTGGCTTTCTTCTATGCCAGTCGGTTGCGGAGAGAAAGTATTCCTATTAACGAACTAACGGAATGGGCTTTACAAGCAGACACTCCAGAAAAACAGGAGGCAGTTAAGAATTATTTGCTCTCTGGGGAGATGCGGGAACCATTGGCTGTCAAGCTCTACGAAACCGGCGAAGGTTTCTGGATTACTAGTGATGCTGATATATCCGGAGTTCTCCACCTCATGGTTCAAATTGCTATTAAGCGCGGAGAACCTGTCACCCACCCTCCAATACCCCCTGGTACGGACGAGGAACTCGGCTATGAGTTTTCAGATTACGATGATCTCAACTTTGAGTTCCGTACTCCTTGCACACAGAACGATTTTTCACTCTCAAGATCGCCTGATGAACTAGACGCCTTTGCCCAAACGCTTATAGAAGGGCTGAATTACGAACGGTCAATCTGGAAAGGGTATATTTACCACTTTACACATGTTGAGAATGCAGCCTCAATTATTCAAAGTGAGCAATTACGGGCCAGAAATTATTGCCAGACCTTTAGAGACTCTGCGGGCACAACGTTGATCCACAACACTGGAAATGATGTGAAAGACTTCGCACGCTTCTACTACCGACCCAAAACCCCAACCCAGTGGCATAATGAGGGGTTGGGCAAACGTCGAGGCGATATTTATGCACTCTGCCCTGTCCCCATTTTCTTCCGCTTTGATCTGAGGCGTGTCCTGGCAACCCAGGGACGCAGATGCGGTTCCAGTAATGGTAATCTTGCCGCTTCAGGTTCCCATTATGGAAATAGCACCGCGTTTCTGGAACAGTGTTTTGACTTTGACAATGTCTACTCATCCTTGCTTCAGGTTGGCAAACATACGTTCTTGAGAGCATCTCAGCAAGAGTTTATTGTCCATCAACAACTCTGTCTGGATCAATTGAGCTTAGAGGACATCACGATTATTTGCCGAACCGCTCAGGACAAGCAAACGTTATTGCATTTCATCGGCAGAAACTCAAAGTATAGTAGTAGAGTATTTTGTGAAAGGGAGGTAGCCAGCACTGGCAGCTTTTTCTATCATGAAAATCCTACAATTGTGGTTAGAAATGATAGTCAACCCATTGAGATACAAATTGACAATTACGACAACGCTGTAGGCGACATTAAGGGTGAAATAGTTCTTCGTTTTACGCAAGAGCCTCCATTGGACTATGAAGTTGGCTCTCAGTTTAATAGTATTTCCAAGGTCTCTTTTGGAAACTCAATCTATGTGAATGCCTCGCGCAACGTTCAACTACAATGCAGGCAAAACACCTTAATGAGTGTTTATTTTCAGGAAAATGGTAGGGACTGGCTGATTTACACCAATGAACCTTCAAATCATTAAAGGTAATTTGTTTACCTCAACTTGCCAAACACTTGTTAATACCATTAACTGTGTGGGAGTGATGGGAGCTGGTATTGCTCTGGAATTTCGCTTACGCTATCCTGAAATGTATGAACGCTATATTCAGCTTTGCCAACAAAAAGAAATTGATATTGGCAAGCTCTGGATATATAAGACCGATCAACGATGGATTCTCAACTTTCCTACTAAGAAACACTGGAAATATAACTCGGAATTGCGATTTCTAGAGTTGGGGTTGCATAAATTTATTGATACCTATGAGAGCAAGGGAATTACTTCTATCGCTTTTCCAATGCTTGGAACCCAGAATGGTGGAATATCTGTAGATGATTCATTGGCAGTCATGAAAAGATATTTGAGTGGCTGTAGTTTGCCTGTTGAAATATATTTGTACGATCCCACTGCTCCAGATGATATTTTCACTCGAATTAAGGAACGTTATCTCTTGCTATCTGATCAAGAAATAACTGAAATAACTGCCTTAAAGCAGCCTTACATTAAAAGAGTGAGGCAAGCGATACAACAGGATCAACTCTGTAGTTTGGCTGGTTTGCTGTCAACTCAGGGGATAGGAATTTCCACCGTAGAGAAAACTCTGTTAGTTCTTAAATAGAATCCTGAGAAGATAGTTTGCTCTGGAAGTGATTCCTCTCCTGAGACCACACTGGAAAATTACATTACGAATGTGGGGCTTTTCTCAATTAAGTGGATTTGCTAGAAGAGGTGGTTAAAATTTTACCTTTAATGTCCTTCGAGATTATCCACAAGCCCACCTTTACTAATCAACTGCTCGCCATCCCTAAAGAGCGAGTCATGCAGATCTTGGAAAAGATTGAGGTTTTACGGGATGACCCCAAACCTCACGGTAGTCTCAAGAAAAAACTGCATGGTTACAAAGGTGACATTTACCGTCTGCGTTCTGGGGACTTCCGCATCATTTACACCTATGGAGACGGTTGGGTAGCCCTATTGGGGGTTGATGCCCGTAAGGATGTTTATAAGGGCGACAAACTGGTTACCGAAGAAGCTGAGATTGATATCACTGCCTTTGCTAAGCTTGACGACCTGTTGACCCCTGAGAAGCCGCCGTCTCCTGAACC
The DNA here is from genome assembly GCF_059501405.1 of Myxacorys sp. Lineage (NCBI taxonomy): Bacteria > Bacillati > Cyanobacteriota > Cyanophyceae > Leptolyngbyales > Leptolyngbyaceae > Myxacorys > Myxacorys sp. Next base: position 9,443 of record NZ_JCACCM010000090.1, on the reverse strand, counting down.
CAGACCGTCTCAAGCCGAAACCTTTTTACCCGTTGAGCTAACGGAAGCACTGCTCGATCACTTACTCATCCCCAAAACCTGTTTCCCTGCGCTCCTTACCTGCCGTACCTTCGATGACTTGCTTGAGGCCGATGTTCCGGATGCAGTACGCGATCGTCTCTTCGATTGCATTACAGCCCCTAATTTTGATCACGTCCTCAATCAGCCCAGTTTTGTCACGGGCAGCCCTGACGCACTGCTGCGCTTCAAGGAAGGGGATTTGCTCGGCTTCCTGCTCAAGCTCAATCCCGAACAAGAGAAATTTGTCACTTGGGCAAGCAATGCCGCAGGTCCCACCCTACTCAAGGGCAGTCCCGGTACAGGCAAAAGTACCGTGGCACTCTACCGTACCCGTCAGATCCTGCAACAGCTTCAGGCAAATGGTGTCAGTCAGCCCCGGATTCTCTTCACCACTTACACCAATGCCCTTGTCACCTTCTCTGAGCAACTGCTGCAACAGCTTTTGGGCCAAGACGCTCAGTTTGTTGAGGTCAAGACAGCCGATGCCTTAATCTACTCACTAGTCTGTCACTCCACAGGACAACCAAACATCGCTGCTACCAAAGATCTGCTCAAGCTGGTGCAACAAGCCGTCCCCAAAGCGATCGCCACTTTAGAGGGCAATGCCCTGCAACAACAGGCACAACAACTCATCCTGCAACGCCTTCAGCCCGAGTACTTGCTGGAGGAACTGACCGAGATGATTGATGCTAGAGGAATTGAAACGCTGGAGGCCTACCTCACAACGCCTCGCGCAGGGCGCAGCATTCCGCTCAACAAGATGCAGCGGCAGGCGATCTGGCAGCTGCGGCAGCACTGCGATCGCTTGCTCGCAGACCAGGGCATGGAAACCTGGTCACAAATGCGAAACCGTGCTTTAGCCCTACTGCAAAACGCTTCAGAGCCACAACTCTATGATGCGGTCATTATCGACGAAGCCCAGGACCTCAGCCCGAGCGTTCTACGGTTTCTGATCCAACTCTGCAAGCAACCAAATCGCCTCTTCATTACCGCCGATGCCAACCAGTCTATCTATGGCAGCAGTTTCCGCTGGGGTGAGGTGCATGAATCGCTCAAGTTTGTTGGACGCACAGGCATATTAAAAGTTAACCACCGTACCACTCAGGAAATTGGGGAAGCTGCCTATGCCTACCTTCAAGAGGGCACCCTGGATAAAGACGATATTGAACGGCTCTATATCCATACAGGTCCACCGCCAGCGGTACGTGCCATCTCTGATCGCGCCTCCGAAGGCAACCTTCTGACTCAGTTCTGCCGCACCGCCGCCCATGAATTCCGCTTGGGATTAGGAGCCTGTGCGATCCTGGTGCCGACTGAAAAAGCAGGCAAGAATCTAACAGGACAGCTAAACTATCTGGGTATCGAAGCGCGGTTTATGACGAGCAAAGACCTGGATCTCAACTATAAAGGGGTGAAGGTGTTACCACTCAAAGCGGCAAAGGGTTTGGAGTTCCCAATCGTGGCGATTGCAGGCTTTTTAGAGAGTGCCTACCCCGCGATTCCCAAAGGCACCGCGCCAGAAGCTGCCACTGAAATTTTGACCCGTGAGCGACGTACCCTCTATGTTGCGATGACGAGAGCTATGCGTGCCCTTCTGGTGCTAGTGCCTGCCAAGCAGCCACCGTCTTTGCTCCAAACGTTTGATTCTCATCTCTGGAACCTTGGTAACGCATGAAAATCATCAAACTCCCAGCCATGCTTCCGGGTGCTTTAGACCTGGCAGCGGTCAACCAACAATTACGCGATCGCACGGCTCAACTGGACTGGAGTGCCGTTATTTCTGCCTCTGAGAAGCATCTTGCTGTGTTGCTAGCAGGACTTGATCTCTCTGATGATGCCGATGTTCTCGATTGCGAAGACAGCACCCTGTCAGACACGATTGCAGAGAAAGTGGTGCAAGCACTTCAGGGAGCACCGAACAAAACGAAGACAGTGAAAGCAGCACCAACCTCTGCCAGAGTGGCTCCTACGGTTTGGCAGCAACCTAGCCTAGTTGAGCCCCAGTTTGTGGCGACGACACAGGAGCAGAGCGGAGGACAGGGCAAGTTGATTGAGATGCAATTTGTTTCGGTAAACACACAGGAAGCTAAGCAACCCTCCGCTGAAGCTGCTGATAGCCAGGAGCATAATCCCCCACCGATCTTGAAGCTACCGTCCCACTATCAAATTCGAGCCGAGCTAGAACAGGCAGTACTAGCGGATTTGTTGGGTCCAGCAGGCGGTGAATACGAAGAAGTGGATGAAGCACGAGTCAGCGATCGCTATTTGGTCGGCTTACTGGCTCCCCTCCACCGGCGTACCCGTCCCGTTCCAACCGATGATCCATTAGAGCCCACGGACGAACTGGCTGCTGCCAAAACTGGCACCGTTGATGAAAGCACTGAACAACTCGATGAACTCGCTGTGGGCGGTACAGGAACGATCGATGACGGCACTACTGAAGCAACCAATCCGGTGATCGAAACCATGTTCCCGTCTTCGCTGGGCATGAGCTTTTGTGTAAGTGGTACTGCTAAAGCCATCAAAATCAAAGCGGGATGGGGACAGTACGAGCGTGCCAAAAGCGAATCTCTAGAAACGCCAACAGGCGCACCGAAAACAGTCTGGCGCAGGTACCCAGTCGTGGGACAATCCCCTCCGATACCCCTTAAAGCAGGTGGAATCGATTCCTGGATCATTGACCCAGCCCGTGAGGTATACGTGCGAGGGCAGATTCGTGCCTGTGGGGATGACTGGATCATCAGTTTGTTCCTGGTTAACGAACAGCGAGAACCGGAGCGATCTCCCGACCAGGCATGGCTGTTTCAGCCTGAATTGAGCGTAGAAGCTGCAGACCCTCATCAGCGCGATATTTTCATCCGTAAAGCGCAGCAACGTTCGCTGGGCAAACTCGACCCGGTGCAGTATGCCGAAGAGCAGGCAATGGCAATGCTTTATCGGCATCAGGTTGAATTTGCCGTAGGGCTTGGGACAGGTGTTCATGCGGAGTTAGCCGACGGCAGCACTGATCGTGCTGTGCGGCTGTGCACACGGGTTGTTCCCACCTACGAAGTCCCTAAAACCGATGCACCTACGCCCGATGAGATGCCGGGACTGGCAGGACTCGTTTTAGACATGCAAGTTTTAGCGGAGACTCCCCCGACTGCACTGCTTGAGCAACTGAATCCCCTCGTTAATGCCTATGCCGCCTGGATTGTTGGGCAGGCAGCTCGTGTCGCTGATACCACTGCCCAACTGCAAGGCTATGAGACGATCGCCAATGATACGTTGGCAAACTGTACCCGCACTTTAGAGCGGATTCAGGCAGGACTAGCGTTATTGCAGACGGACCCACAAGCCCTCGAAGCGTTTCAGTTTGCAAACCGGGCCATGTGGCAGCAACGGGTGCACTCGCTCTACGCTGAACAGAAGCGACGCGGCGAAGACCAGGAACTTAGCAATGTGGATGTGCCGAAAAATCGGTCCTGGCGACCCTTTCAGATGGCATTCATCCTGCTAAATTTACCCAGTATTACTGACCTGCACCACCCGGATCGCAGCCACGAAACAGAAGCGATCGCCGATTTGCTCTGGTTCCCCACCGGGGGTGGTAAGACAGAAGCTTATTTAGGGCTGACCGCTTACACAATCGGGCTGCGACGTTTACAAGGCGCGATCGCCGGACGGTCTGGAGAAGCAGGTGTGGCTGTGCTGATGCGTTACACTCTACGCTTGCTAACTCTCCAGCAATTCCAGCGAGCCACAGCCTTAATTTGTGCCTGTGAAGCGATCCGTCGAGAAGACCCAGTTAAATGGGGCAACGAGCCGTTTCGGATCGGCTTATGGGTGGGTCAGAAAACGACTCCCAACCGCACGGAGCAAAGCGAAGAATTCCTCAAACAAAAGCTGGGACAATATCAACCGACTAGCAGTGGCTCTCCACACCAGCTCACAAACTGTCCCTGGTGCGGCACCAAAATCGACCCCGGTAAGCAGCACATTAAAGTGGAGTCCTTTGCCAAAGGACAGGCACGTACCCTAATTTACTGCGGTGATGCCCTCGGTCGCTGTCTATTTACTCAAAAACAATCTCCGACCGAAGGCTTGCCAATTTTAGTGGTGGATGAAGAAATCTACCGTCGTCTACCGACGCTGCTGATTGCCACCGTCGATAAATTTGCCCAGATGCCGTGGAATGGTGCCGTGCAAATGTTGTTTGGGCAGGTAGACGGCTACTGTCAACGACATGGGTTTGTCTCGCCCGAAATCGAGGATACTTCGAGTCATCCTGCCAAGTATGGTCAACCGCTGGCTAAAACCCTCCCTTCCAATCCCTTGCGTCCCCCGGATCTAATTATTCAGGATGAATTACACCTGATCAGTGGTCCCCTTGGTACGCTGGTGGGTCTCTACGAAACGGCAGTAGATAAACTCTGTTCCTGGACAGTGGATGGTAAAACAGTCCGCCCTAAGGTGATCGCTTCGACGGCGACCATCCGGCAAGCGCGTGACCAGATCCATCATCTCTTCTTACGACAGGTACAGGTTTTCCCACCGCAAGGTTTGGATGTCACCGACAACTTCTTCTCCCTCCAACGCGAACCAGGTGAAGACTATCCCGGACGACGCTATTTAGGTATCTGTGCTACAGGGCGTCGGTTGAAAGCGGCGCTGATTCGGGTTTATACGGCGGTACTCGCTGCCTCGCAGGCGCTTTACGACAAATATGGCGAAGCGGCTGACCCCTGGATGACCTTGGTGGGCTACTTCAACTCCATGCGGGAACTCGGTGGTACACGGCGCTTGGTGGATGACGACATCCAGTCTCGCCTGGGCAAGATGGATCAACGGGGGCTGGCAAAGCGATCTCGTCTTGAGGTGAAAGAACTGACCTCCCGCATTGCTTCCACCGATATTCCCCTTGTTCTCGATGCGCTGGAAGTGCCCTTCAACCCCAACCTCGACAAGAAAACCCATACTCGCAAACCCATTGACGTGCTGCTGGCAACCAATATGATTTCGGTTGGTGTGGACGTGCGGCGGTTAGGCGCAATGGTAGTCACAGGACAGCCCAAAACGACAGCGGAATACATTCAGGCAACATCTCGTGTCGGGCGCGCTTTTCCTGGTCTTGTATTCACTGTCTATAACTGGGCGCGACCAAGGGATTTGTCTCACTATGAGCAGTTTGAACATTACCACACGACCTTCTACAAACACGTCGAAGCCCTCTCCGTGACTCCCTTTGCGCCCCGCGCCATCGATCGTGGTTTGGCAGCGTTATTTGTCTCCTTGGTACGGTTGCAGGGAACAGAACTCAACCAGAATGAAAAAGCGGGGCGGATTGATCGCAATCATCCTTACATTCAAGCAGCCGTCGATACGATCGTGACGCGTGCGGCAAATGTCGATGGTCTTAAAACCAGGGATTTGGTCAAGCAGGAATTAGAAGCAAAACTGGATTACTGGCTAGAGCAAGCAGACAACTTGCTTGGTGGAGCCGTGTTAGGCTACAAACCCAAAAAGGACGGCATTACTCAAGGCTTGTTGGCGCAACCGGGACAGGGAGACTGGCAACCCTTCACCTGCTTGAATTCACTTCGCAACGTGGAGCCAACGATTGGGCTCATTCTGGACGATCGCATTCCAGATGATGATTTCCGAACACCCCAGCCCATGCCCAGTTCACCCTGATTGAGAGGCTTCTATGGCACAAGCACAACCCCGCAGCAAAGTTGGTGAACTACGTCCTAGCCAAATTCTGTTTTCTGCTGGCATTGGTTCCGTGATTGATTTACCAAATCTCTCCACCATGGTAATGGGGCTAGATGATTGGGATCTGACTCACGCGGCTGAACTTGGAGAAGAACGCTTATTGGCAGTCGTGCGGCGATCACTTAGCTATTCGGTAAAGCGTTTACTGTCCCCACCCCTGCCACCAGAAGCGGATGGCATGCCGCCTCTCTTAGACGAGGGCCAGCGTGTTGGGATTCCAGTCTCACCTTTCCCCACCTGGATGCTCTGTCCAAATTGTCGCCTATTGGCTCCGCTCCAATCTGGACTCTTTGACCTCAAGACTGATCGCTTTCGCTTAGATCAAAACCGCTACATCCACACCAACTGTCCCAAAGGGAAATATCCACCCACCGTCATCCCTGCTCGGTTCCTGGTGGCTTGCAGACATGGGCATTTGGATGATTTTCCCTGGAGGTACTTCGTCCATCGCGGTGTCGATTGTAAAAAGGGAACATTACGGCTGTACGAGTATGGTGTCTCGGGGTCTGCGGCTGATATTGAAGTTAAATGTGATGGCTGTGGTGCTAGTCGTCGGATGTCGGATGCCTTTGGGGAGTTGGGCAAAAAATATCTGCCTCAATGTCGCGGTCGCCACGTGCACCTACGGAATTTTGATGAAGGCGGTTGCGACCAGCAAATGGTAGGCATTTCACTCGGTGCTTCCAACAGTTGGTTTCCCATAACCCTCTCCGCCCTTTCGATTCCTACGGCTGTTGATAAGCTGGCCCAACTGGTTGAGAAACACTGGACGGTGCTAGAAAAAGCCGTCAGTCTAGAAGTTCTGGCTGCCTTTCGGCAGATTGGGCAACTGAAGGAGTTTGCGAAGTATCCAGACGGAGACATTTGGGCGCAGATGCAGCAAAGGCGCTCGGCTACATCTGACGAAGCAGATGATGAAGCCAAAGACATCAAAACTCCCGAGTGGCAGGTTTTCTCAAATGCAGACACCAGCCTTAATTCTGCTGATTTCTGGCTCACCCCCGTTGCCTCACCGAAAGGTTATGAAATGTATTTCAGCAAAGTGGTGCTAGTCGAACGACTGCGAGAAGTTAGAGCCTTAGTTGGCTTTACTCGGATTGAATCGCCCGGTGACTTTAATGAAACTGGGGAGTTGCCGGAAGATTACTGGGCACCACTGAGCCGCCAAGAACCGAAGTGGGTTCCGGCAACCGAAGTCCGAGGAGAAGGGTTATTTATTCAATTCAACGAATCGGCGATCGCTCAGTGGGAAAGCTTGCCACAACTTAAAGCCTACAGAAAACAGAGTGTAGAGGCACATCGGCGTTGGCGCACAGCGCGATCGCTTGATCCTGATGCTAATTATCCGGGCGTTCGCTACCTGCTACTGCATTCTTTCGCTCATGCCCTAATGCGACAGTTAGCCATTGAATGTGGCTATAGCGCTGCCAGTCTGAGGGAGCGCATCTACTCCAAGTCCCCGGCTGATCCAAGCGGACCAATGGCAGGCATTCTGCTCTACACGGCAGCACCCGATAGTGAGGGCACCTTGGGTGGCTTAGTGAGTTTAGGGGAACCGGCCACCCTCGGTCGCCATCTTGACCAGGCATTAGAGCAGATGCGGTTATGTGCCTCTGACCCCCTTTGCGCAGAGCATAGCCCGCTCCAATCTCTTAACTCCTTGCATTGGGCTGCCTGCCATGCTTGCCTCTTCAGCCCAGAGACGTCCTGCGAACGGGGCAATAAATACCTTGATCGGACGCTCCTGATTCCAACAGTCAAGACTGAATTAGAGTCCCTTGCCTTCTTTAAGCAGGTGGTTTGATCTTGGTTCTCCTATCTGCAAAACTGCTGGAACATCTGCATCAGGTCGCTCAAGAAGTGCCAGCATCTACCCTGGATGTCCTGATGCGAGTGCTCATGACTGTTAGTTTCGGTGAGTCGTCAACGTTAAAGCATAAACTTTTGCCCTTGCTGCCAAGAGCATCATGGCGACAGCTTACCAGTGACTTGATTGATGTGTGGCAGGCCGAGACAACCTTATTGGATGGCAACGCGATCGCGGCTGCCCTAGCAACAGCCGCGCACTGCCAAAACACACTTCAACAGGAGCTATCGGCTGAGCTGGTTTGGACAGGACCCAATCCAGAAGCACTGCCTCTACGGCGCACCGATCAAACCTTATTGCAACTGATTCGAGCTGCACAGCAGGATCTACTGATTGTCAGTTTTGCCATTTACAATATCCCTGAGATTGTTCAAGCACTCATCGCTGCTATCGATCGTGGGGTCAACGTTCGCATTATTGCTGAGACTCCTGAAGCTAGCAGCGGCAAAATCTCCTTTGGTATGGCAGCCACTTTTGGGGCTGAGATCTTAGAACGCTCTCAGGTCTATGTCTGGCACAAGAAAAAACGTCCTGTGGATGAGCAGGGGCGATATGGCTCCCTTCATGCCAAGTGTGCTGTTTGCGATCAGCAGCACCTCTTCATTTCCAGTGCCAACCTGACAGCCTATGCCATGTCACTCAACATCGAGATGGGTGTCTTGATTCATAATCGAGCTTTGGCAACACAGGTGATGCAGCAGATCAGCAGCCTCATCTTGCATGGTGACCTGGCTTATTGGGAGAATAGTAGCTGACACTCGATGGCATAAGTGCTTTTGGTTCGTTAACAATGAGAGAATGCTCTCACAGACACTATTTCGACTTTCGTTTTGACTTCTATGGCATGGCGAAGCCAACGCGGCATCGAAGTGACTAACGAGTCCGGTCGTGTTCTAGACCTGTGGAAAGTTAACTAAACAGATACTCCAAACTCAAATCGATTGATGAACAGCCTGATGACCACATCATGCAACCACTCGGACTTGGAAAAACAAATGGTTTTGCGAGCTAGTCGCTTAATTCGAGTTCGCAATGTTAGATGTTTGCGCTCAATCCTTTGAGTATTCACTTTGCCCACGGTGTGAAGCACGGGTTCGACATGCCGCTCATATGCTCCCCAACCATCGGTGTAAAACTGGGTAATACCGAAAGGTTCAAGTAGCACTTTCAGTTCGAGAAATGCAGCATCTTTGTGTTCTGCCAGCACATACGCCAACACTGCTCCGGTCTTGTGGTCAACTGCGTGCCACAACGGGCGCTGATGTCGCTTGGAACCCACAAAGCTCCACATTTCATCTAGTTCTGCTTCCGTATCTTCCCACTGACAAAGATTTACGATGGTTTGAGTTGGCTCTAGTTGGGCAAGACGCGCTTCATTCACCGCTTTCAGTTTTGGGCTTTTTTTTGAGCTGTTCAATCACGGTCGTCGGACTGATTCTCAGCACCCGTGCGGTGTCTCGGATGCCACTCCCATTGGTTGCCATGTCTGCGATCTGCTGCTTTACTTCGGGTAGGTAGCCCCGATAGGCATACTGCCGGATAAAGGTGCGCCGAGAACACTCCAGATGACGACACTTATAGCGTTGTTTGCCTTCTTCCGACTGACCATGCTTGACCACATCTTCACTGCCGCAGCTAGGGCAAAGAATGGGTTCGAGAACCATCTGAGGAATCTTGGCTTGAAAACGACTCCTCCATTATTCCTTATTCCACAGGTCTTGTATCTTCAGAGTTAAGGGAGGTAGACCGTCACAGGTCTGGT
>NZ_JCACCM010000089.1:0-29879 GCF_059501405.1 Myxacorys sp. | reverse complement strand
GAGCACCACCATCACCACCATCACCACCACCATCGGCATGCATCACGAGCCATGCGCCAGCGTCATCATTGGGGACGATCGCCGTATCACCATCATCATCAATAACGCTTGTGGCGTCGTATTGATACCATCTTTTTTTTGATACAACAGTCCTGGCCAGCCCATTTACTCGACGATTCGCGGGAATGGCTCTTAAGTCAGCAACGGTGGCAACAGCATATCCAGTTTGCATCAGACGCCCACCCCATAAGTCGTATTCATGCCTGCAAGGTAGAGATCGTATGAGTACGGTTTGCCATCCTGCAACAGTCTTGGATCTGTCAAAACATCGAGCAATACAATGCGAGCGGGCACATAACGCAAATAGAACGTGCCTGCCCCGGTCGAAGTAATGTCGATCGCCGTCACGCCATCGGTTGAGATTTGAAAGCTATCAGTTGCAACACTCATCACTTTGTAAATGGTGTTAGCCGCAACGCCAGTCGGAAGGGTTGATCCACCCTGCACGCTAAAGATCACCTCATTGCCATTAATCAAACCGTGAGCCGTTGCTGTGATCACATTCGTGGCAGCATTCACGCTTGCATCAGTTAAGGTTTTGTTGGCGGTGGCGTGTCCATTCGCAATCAGAAACACGGTCTGAAATTGCAATGCTCCACCATCTGCCTCAAAATCACCCGTCACCAGCGGTGCATCATAGCGCTTGTTGCTGTTGCTGAAACTGCCAGGGTCAGAAAATAGGAGTTGCGATCGCGCGTAGCCATTTTGCTGCAACAGTTCTGCGGCAATGAAGTCTGCTCTGCTGCTCGCACGGGTTAATAGTGTGGTGTCTGCGAGGCAGAGGAAATACTTTGCCACGTCAGGCAGTGTTCCGCCGCCGAAGGGCAGCGCGAAGTGATAACTTACCCAGTCGTTATGAAAATATCGTGCCATCGCTCAACCTCATGGGATCGGGCTGAGAATTCCTACAAATAGGTAACGGTAACAGCGCAATGGAATTCTCACTTTTAGGACCACATTGAAAGGGCTAGAGCAGATTTCCCCACTGGGCTTGGGTCATCTCTTCCCATTGCGCTGTGCTCATCTCTTCCCAGTCGAGCGACCCCACTCCATCACTACTGAATCCCATCGCAAGTCTGCCCTGCTCTGGGTTCGAGATGCCCACAAAACTGAAGCCAAGTGCAGCCCCGGCTTTCATATCGGACTGAGGACGAAGTGTAAAGCCAAGTGTAAACTCGCCCACGTCCTCAATCGGAGTGAGGTCATACGTGCGATCGCGGCTCGTGAAACTGAAGCCAAGTGCAAACTCCCCTTCATTGGTTTGTTTATAAACAGGAGCAATGATTTCAGGATGATCCGCATCGACAAAGCCGAGCAACATGCCATCAAAACTGACCACACAACGGCGCTCTGCCATTGCGATCGCAAACCCATCCATTAAATAGGCTGCTGTGCCGTCAGATTCGGCCACGTCGCCTCGTGAGAGCGGAGCATAGGCAAACCAACCATCATTCAAATCCGTCGTAATTGCTGCGCCTTTGTAGCGTCCCCAGTAGATGTTGCCCCAGACTGAGGCGAGTCGACTGGCTTCGGCTTTGGCATTGGCAATGCCCCCACTCACCCCACCTGAGTCGACGACAGCAGAGAGATATTCAAAGCTCAACTCCTTCCGGCGCGGGCGGAAGGGCAGAGTTGCATCGACCGGGAACTTACCCTTCCCTGACACCGTAATGTCTTGAGTCGTGAACGGTGGGGAATAGGTATCCGGCGCGGGCGGCTGGGCTTGCCCAGAATTGGACGTGACGATGGTATTGCTGGCATCGACGAGCACCATCAAATTAGCCGAATCGTAGAAGAGCGATTGCTTAATCAGCTTCTCCCGCAGGGTATCAGTCAAGTCTGGATAGAGAATTGGAATCACCTTTAGCACCTGCGTTTCGCTCTGCCACTCGCCAAACGTCCGCTCTCGCCACGTCTGGATTTGTTGCTCAGCTTCGTGCATCGATCGCATGGAGCGATATTGTGTCACGTTGGCTGGTAAAGCTTTATAGCCAAAGTCAGCCGGAATCACCGTGCCGATGGCTTTATAAGTGCGGGTGGTGATTTTGGGTCCATTCCCCAGCTTCTCTAGCTCTGGGATATCCTGTGGGTCGTCATCCTCAAGGGCTGGGGTTGTCACTGCCGCAGGCGTTAGCTCATAGCGGTAAGTCACATGCGTTTCTTCGATCAGGACCAACGTGCCAAGCGCAAAATTCTGAACGAGTGCCTTCGGATAGGTCGATAAAATCTCCTTAAAGGTCGAATCGAACAGTCCATAAACCTGCGTGATGTGCTCTAGCAGCCGACCTTGATTGCCCTGGCTGCATTTACTCTCCCCGGCTTTGCCTGTGAGGGGTGCATTAACCTCATACTGAAAAGTTTCGATTCGATATTCTGAATTAATGAGAGCCGTCCGACCAAATGCAGGCACATCCCGCACGAAGTCAATTGGAATCACCAAGCCTTCAGGCTGTGCGGTCCAGGTTTGCACTGTGCGTCGCTTCTTGGCGCGATCGAACTGATCTAGCGTCCGAGTGCGCTTGGTAATAATTTCTGACGCAGAAGATGACCCCGCTAGTAATGCAGGTCCATACTCTTCGCTCTGGGTTTCGGTCGTGTCGCCCGTTTTGCGAACGATGGTCACCTTGCCGCGAATCAGCACCTCTTCTGAAGGTTGATCGCCTTCCAGCCGGGAATAGTCTGCCGAATCACTCGCCGCATTCAGGCTGAGGATGGGAGCCGATGGCTGGGCATTGATGCTGCTGGCTCTGACGAGTCCATTGCTATCGACCCAGAGAAAGTAGCCCGCTGCTGCTGCGATCGCACCTGCCTGCTGTAGATAGTTACCTTCTAGCAGCCGTGGGGAGGGGTGAGCCAGAGAACCGGGAACCGAATCGATGAGGCTTGGGCATCCCGACGCTGCTAGTAATCGATTGATAATTTCACCCCGCGCAGTGCTTGTGCCGAGGCAGATTCCCGATTTATCGCCCTTGCCCTCTTTGAAATTCATCAGGGCAAATATATCGCCCACTTGCAGCGTTAGCTTGCGAGTCTTCAAATCGAAACCACTATCGAGAATAAATAATCGCCCACCTCTCGGAGATGGGCGCAGTGTCCCAGAGCTATCAGCAATTTGAACGATGATCGCTTGACCCCGGCTCCAACGGCTATTCCTGCGATCGTCCAAACTCTCAAACCCAATTGGACGCCCTAAGACAATCTCGCCAGTGAATGTGACTAATCCAGATTGATCAAGCTTCGAGTCGCTGCCACGAAAACTGACGACCCCAGGCGTGCAGTCTAATCCGGCAATAACAATTTGATAATTGCGAATGCTCAAGTTAATCGTCATGCCACCACCCGATCAAGTTCTTTCAGCACAAACCGAGCGAGATAGCGGTATTGCAAGCTGCCAGTTTCTTCAGCTTTGGGTTCAAACATGCGAACGGCAAACACAGCAGGGTAGGCAATGCCGCCGCCAGCGATTGTGGTGATGGGTCCGGCTGCTTGTCTTGTGGGTGCGATCTCATCTTCAACGTAATGCTGGATTGTATCTGAAAGATAGATTCGAGAATCTTCCTGGTTGCGCCGATGTCGCTCTGCTCTAGCAAAAATTGCCCACAGCACTCGCCATTGCTCAACTCCGAGGTAGGTTTGAATTGTCCAAACAAACTTTGCCTCAAATAGCGAACCGTCGCTGATTGCGTTGCCGAACAAGCTGTATTCCGTGGTTCCGGTTTCGCCAAGGATTCGTTCATAGCCACCTTGGGCAAAGCGTGAAGACGTGCGATCGCCCAAGGCCAGTGAGAAGGCATCAATGCTAAGGGTCAAGGTTCTGGTCATAGGGCAACGCTCAAACTGCCCTATCTTTCCTACCCTCTAGGCTAGAATCTGCGCTGCGGTTCGTGTAGTCGGCGTAGTTGTCGATCTGGGTTTGGCTGTTGAACGTCAGGCTGCGGCATTGCCAAATCGGAAACTAGACGAAACAATACCGCCAAAGAGGTTTTCATCATGATAAACACAAGCGCTTGGATCGTTTTGGGCCGCGCCAACTGTGACCATCAACGGTAGTAAATGGTCTTCCTGTGGGTGAGCTAATCGTGCAGCAGGTGCTTTAGCCCAGTGGATAAGTTTATCAACTCGCTGTGTTGGCTCAGATTGCACCAGCGTCTGCTGAAGCCAATCATCAAATTGCTGTGATGCTTCTGCACCTTTTGACCCAAAATCCCTGAGATTGTGATAGCTCAATCCGCTACCAATAATGAGTACCCCTTCCTTCCGCAATGGAGCCAATGCTCGTCCTACTTCCAAATGAAGTTTTGGGTCATAACCTCGCTTGAGCGAAAGCTGAACGACAGGAATCTGTGCTTGCGGATACATAGGGTACATCACTGTAAAAGTCCCGTGGTCAAAGCCGCGGTTCGGGTCAAGACGGGCTGAATATCCAGCACCCTGAATCAGCGATTGGATGCGACTTGCCAATTCCGGTGAACCTGGGGCACTGTACTTAACTTCGTATGTATGCGCGGGAAATCCTGAATAATCGTAAATCATCGGAGGATTTGGACTCGCCGAAACAGTGAAGTCTTCTTCCTCCCAATGCCCGGAAACTACTAACACTGCCTTGGGTGCCACTCCTAATTGGCGAGGGATATCCTGTAACGAAGTTTCGAGGCGATCGAACATTTGACCAAAATGGTCTTTCATGTAGGGCCAGGGGCCGCCACCGTGAGAAACAAAGTAGGTCGGAAATTCAGGCATTATCATATCGAAGTTCTGTTTGATGGTATTGGCTACGAGGTCTATATAACTCACTATATCTGTGCACTATTAGTTCATCAATAGATAGAATATTGATGGATCATTTCCTATTAGTTGATATTGCTTGGGCAAAGTGGATACATTAGTGAGTATGCGGGTGTTTCGCAGAGTTGTAGAACTGAAAAGCTTTGTGGCTGCCGCCGATCGCATGGAAATGTCTGCTGCAATGGTTAGCAAACACGTTATGCACCTAGAGCAGCATTTAGGCGGTCGCTTGCTCAATCGCACTAGTCGGCATTTAAGTTTGACTGAAATCGGGAAAGTCTACTTTGAACAATGTTGCGAGATATTGGATAGCCTGGATGAAGTGGAAGCAACGGTCAGCCGAGCCACAATTGTACCGAGTGGGGTGCTAAAAATTAGTGCCCCAGTTTGGTTTGCCAATCGCACATTTACTAAGATACTTGCTAATTATCAGGCCCAGTTTGCCGCAGTCTCCTTGGACATTGACTTAAGTGGGCGAATGGTTAACGTAGTAGAAGAAGGGTTTGATGTGGTATTGAGAGTGACTCAATCTCCTCCTAGTAACCTGATTGCACATCCAATTGCACCTGTTCCATTTTGCATAGTAGGCTCTCCGTCATACCTTCGCAAAGCTGGATACCCTTTAAAACCGAAAGATTTATCGCAGCACGCAATGATTACTTATTCGTATTTGTCACTTTCAGAGGGTGAACTGCCCTTTGAAGGACTAACTGGGAAAGAAAGCGTTAAGATTGGGCCGTCGGTGCTGCGGACTAACAATGAAAATCTGATGCACAACGCGGTAATAGATGGGATGGGTCTGGCATTCTTACCAACTTGGCTGATTGAAGACGATATTGCTGCCGGGCATCTAGAGAGGGTAATGCTGGATTATCGCTTGCCAGCTAACATGCTTTATGCCATGTATACTAGCCGCAAATATCTTTCATCGAAAGTGCGAACCTTCGTTGATTTTATTGCTGAATGTAGCGAGCTAAAAAACTAACTCTTGAGAAGAGCAGTACAGCTATTGCAGTCAGGCGATCTGAGCGTTTTTGCTCATCTATCCATTCCCGTTAAAATCCAAGGCATAAACACAAGAGAAAGCTCTCGGAAACTTTCCTGCCCTCTCTTTGCTAACCTACTTTCCAACTGGGCTAACCTACTTTCCAACTGGCAAGAGTTGGTTTGGGAGGATTAAAGATTTCGTAGGCTGGAGCCTGCTGATTCATTCATAAACTTGGCGTAGTCACTCACGGGATCTTGAGTTGTGAAACTTAAGCTGCGTGGCGTGTTGGCCAGCTTTTCAATGCGATCGGTCATCTGCTTCAGCGCCCCGATTACATCGCCGCCGCTCGTTGCGGCTTTGTTCACTGCCGATGCCACGCCGATGGCATTTGGTCCTGATTTGAAGCTATCAAGTTTACTAGTCAAGTCAGCTACCTCACCAAACCCGCTCTTAGAAGCAATCAGGCTGAGGAATTCCTTCTCCCTGCCAGAGCTGAGGCTGAGCGCATTCAGTACCGCTTCTTTCTGCCCTTCCTGCCCACGGAACTCATTGCCCGCGATCGCTTGACTAAATGCACGACGGGCATTGTCGTAAGCGGTAATGTCGCCGCCCGAGAGAACCAGTCCTCCAGACGCGCCTAGCCCTCCACCCCCAGACGATCCCGCCCCTCCAACGCCTCCACCCCCAAATCCTTGAGCCAAAAGCTGATCTTTCAGTTGTGCCTGCTCGCGGTCTCTCGCACGTCCATTCTTCGCATTCTCCGCCTGTAATGCATCACGGGCAGTCTGTTGTTGCACTGACTGAGCTTGTTTCTCTTTAGCAATCCGCTCGTCGATCAGCGCGTTCTGCTCCTGATTAATGTTTATATTTTCACGAGCAAAACCTTGCGACTCCTGAGCAAAATTCAGATAGTCTTGCGCTGACGAAATTTCCTCTGCATTACCCGACTTCTTTGCTAAGCGCAATTCTTTCTGGGCGTCCAGAACGTTCTGTTTTGCAGCATTCTCAGCGACTTTTGCTTCGTTAAGTGCCTTTCTTGCGGAAACCTTCTCAAGCTGTAATTGAATCGCTAACGATTCCCGCTCAAGTTGTTGCTGAGCCTGCATGGCCGCTAACTTCTCCGCATCGGCTTCTCGTTCCAATGCCTGACGATTCTGGGTCAGAGTTAGTACATCGGTTGGCTGTGCTCCTGATACCCCACTGCCGCCAAGCTGCTGCTGTAGCACTGCTCTGAGGTTGGCTCCGGTATCTTTCGACTGGAGCGCTTTCACCCCGTCAATATTCTCGTTTGTGCGATCAATGCCAATTTTGAGCGTACTTTGACGGGCATCCGCGATCGCTTGGGTTAATTTGAGTTCTGACTCTAAAGCGGTTTTTCGGTTATTAAGAACTCGTGTTTCAGCCTCAGCATTTGCCTGAATGCCTTTGAGTTGAATCTGTGCATCCAGTTCAACAATCCTATCCCGTTGCGCTCTGGAGTTCTGGTCAATTTGCCGTTTGCGATCCTCCGCCTCCTTATCAGACAATACTTTGACCGTTTCCTGGGTGGCTTTAGGAGCCTCAATATCAAACCCCAAATCCTTGAAGAAGTTAAATTTCTGCTGCTCTCTGGAGTCAATTGGGCGATTCACCACTTGAGCGGTGTTGAGTCGTGTTACTTCAGCATCTTCCTTCTGAAGTTGGTCGAACCGTTGCTGTGCTGCATCCCGTTCTGCCGTTGCCGAAGCAATCTGGGTTTTGATGCCCACAAAGCCGCTGCTGTCGAGGCCACCTAACTTAAAGTTAATGCTGCGATCGCTGAGCTGAGCATCAATATTCGCATTCACCAGTTTCGACGTGCGCTCAAATTGCTCAATGATCTTACGATTCGTCGCCTCTCTCAGGGCAAGCTCTTGCTCTGCCTGACGTACAGACAAATCAGCCAGATTATTGCTGAAATCCTGACTACGCCTCTCGTATTCCTCCTTCTTAACAATGCCACGGGCAAACGCCGACTCTAATTCATCCAACTGAGATTGAGCGCTGGATTTCTGGGCGTTGGCCGTATTTAAGCCAATCTGCGCTTGGGCGATACCAGCATCCTCTTCGGAAATGGACTTGCCAATCTTCTGTCGAATCAGCCCCACCGTTGCAGCCGATTCCTGCTGTTTGATTTGAGCTTCACGTTTACGGGCAGAGCGCTCAATTTCAGCCAGTTTCGCGGCTTCGGCGGCTTTGACAGCAGCTACTTCGTTCTGAGCATTCTGCACCTCTTGATCACTGATACGATCGCCAATCTCACGCCGCTGTTTCTCGTATTCTTCAGCAGACAATGTGCCCGCTGCAAATGCTGCCTCAATTCCGTCGAGTTGTTGCTTGGTGCTGTCGAGTTCGGCTCTGCCCTTGGTGACTTGCAGGTTAGCACTTTCAGCACTAGCATCGGCTTCATAAATTGATCCAGTCTTTTGTTTTTCGAGCAATCCAATCTGGGCTGTGTTTGAGTCACGCTTAATCTGTGATTCTCGCTCACGATTCGCTTTCTCAATTTCGGCAAGTTTGGCTTGCTCTTCTGCCTTACGCACGGCAATGCGGGCGCTGGCTCCATCCTTCTCCAGTGCTGTTTGCTGATCTTGAGCTTTTTTATAGTTGATCAGGTTGTCGATAATGGGCTTGGCGTCACTATTAGCAGTCCCTTTGGCCAGCTCCAAATCTGCGATCGAGGAGTCAAGACTCGCAGTTCTGCCCGTTGAGCCAATCCCGGCAGTGGCGAGTTTATCCTTGATCTCTGGGTCTTGCAGCTTTTTGGCCAGCTCATCCAGAATCTGCTTATTGCCCTCAAACTCAGCACTGGCTTTATCCAGTTCACGGCGTGCCGACTGCACAGGAGCACTAATGCTGGCATTGGTATCACTGCCAAATTGCGCTAGTTGTTGTGTGAGGTCTTGCGTAACTCCTTTGTTAAACGCATTATCCGACTGGCGCTTGACTTCTTCCAACTTCGACGCCATTTCAGCAAAGGCTTTATTGAGATCTCGTGTCTTATCCGTCGTGATGCCAAGCTTACCCTGCAAGCGGTCTAGCTCATTTTGAGAATTCTGCAACCGCTGCAAATCGCCTTCAAGAATTGATTTTTGATCACCCGTGAGAGCTGGATTAGTGAGAGAATTTTTTGTGTTGTTGATTTGCGATGTAATCGCCGCCTGACGTTCAACGAATGGATCGATTAATTTCTTGCGTTCTGCCTGCTTAGTCTGGATTTGCTCATCGAGCGCTTTCAGTTCACCCTTGTCGGCATTGGGCGATGCTGCCAAGCGGTTTTTACGATTCTGGAGAGAACCGATTTCTTGATCTAGATTTTTGGCTTGCAGCAATGTATCAGTGTTAGTGCTGCGATCGAATGCTTGCCCGACGAGAGATTGGTTTTTCTCTCGAAAGCGATCGAACTCCAGAGATTCACTCTGCTGCTGCAACTCCTCAACCGTGGTGAAGCGTGCGAAATCCTTGTCTAGTCCAACAGTCTCATTAAACTTAGTATTGAGGGCGTTAGAAGCTTTGATCAGGTCATCTGTTTTAAACGAAAATCCCAATTGATCCAGCCCTGTTAGACCTAGGAAGCCAAAACTAAGATCAAAGCCCTTCGATGTGCTTTTTCCTGGCTTAGGTCCAACTTCGCTAACTTCGCCTCTCGCCCGTTTTGCAGCATCCTCAATCCGTTTGAGGCTGGCTTCACCCTGATCGGCAAAGTCTTTAAACTGCTTGCCCTTTTCACTGAGAGAAAATACTTCAGTGGTCGATCGCAATGTCTCCATTCCAGCCGTGATAAGGGCAAACCCGACCAGGAACTGAGGATTGAACAACGTTGTCGCCACTTTTGTGACTGCACCAGCCAGGGTGGTGAGTCCTGTAACGGCGAGTTTAGCTAATCCTGGAATCCCGACCAGTGACGTAACAAATTGACTCCCCAGAAGTAGAGCCGCCGTTCCGATCACTTTGACAAGCACATCTCCTCTCTCAGCAACGAGGTTCAGCGCTCCGGCCAGCCCGTTTGCGCCTATCTGAACAGCAGGCTGAAAAGCTGTACCGCTTGATTCTTGGAATTTCTGGAATGCGCTTTCCAATCGGAAGATGGAAGACTGAACATTCTTCGAGGCATTCGCTGCTGCCCCACCAAACTCAATATTTAACTGCTGGGCAAACTTGGGTAGAAAGTCCTTCGACGTAATCGATCCGGTTTGTAGTAACTTATTCAGCTCTTGTTCTGTGACTCCGATCGCACGGGCAGCCACGCCGAATGCACCTGCTAAACCTGCATCCCCGATTTGCCCTTTCAATTCTTCAGAGGACAAAACGCCCTTCGAGCTAATCTGCTGCAATGCCGTGAAGATGCGCCCTTGCTGATCACCATTCAAACCGAGCACGGTTGCGGCTGATCCAACCCCTGAAAAAATGTCTTGAGCTAATGCGCCACCTTCTGCACCTTTCAGCGATGCTCTCAGCTTGGCATAGCCATCTTGAGCCGTTTTAAGTGGAATGCCTAATCGTTCCGTTTCCTGACGAACAAAGGCAAGCTCTTTCGCCGCCTGCGCTGGACCTCCCGCCGCAAAGTTCAGCGCCGTCTTGAGGTTATCCAGTCGGATGCTGGCTTTTAGTGCGGCTCCACCAAACTCAAACACTAACGTTTTGAGGAACGATAAAGCTTGAAAGGCAAGGAACCCTTTCACAACACTGCCAAGCTGAGCACTTAAGCCAGGAAAAACGCGATCGGCGAGTGCGGCAAACGGTTTCTCAGCATTAAAGCCAGAACTGAAGAGGGCTTTAAGTGTTTTGAAATCGTTAATAATGCCGCCAAACTTGCCCTCAAACTTTGCGCCAGCCAGAGCGCCTGACAAGGATGCACCAAAGCCGCTCTTGGCACTGCCAACCGCTCGCCCTGCGATTTCTAGCGGGTTGAATGACTTACCTGCGCGAACCTCCTGAACACTCTGCCGCACAGAACCAAAGACGCGATCGCGACCAGAGATAAATGAATCCCTTGCCCCAGAAGCCACTTGTGCCAGCGTGTCACGCGGCGTCACTCGCTCACCTTGCTTGATGCGATCAACGAGTGAAGCGATAGGATTGCGAATGCTGCTGATCACGCCTGCGATCGCATCTTTAGCAACACCAGCCGGATTGACGATTGTGCGCTGGGCATCCCGTTGCAAATCTCTGCCAACAGACACGCCAGCATTTGCCGCGACGGTTGCACCAGCCGCATAGGTCGTGCCCAGATTGGTGAGACGTGGATCAATGCGACGGGTATCGAGCTGCTCGTTATACTTACCCGTGTCGAATCGGTTGAGGGTATTGATCACGCCTGCTTGCGATCTTCCAACTCCGAAGCCACGATTGAAAAACTCAGCTTCTTTCGTCAGTTCGGAAAATCTAGCTTTTAGGCTTGAGAAGAAGTCCTTTGTGCCCTGCACCCGCGATTGAATGCCGTCGAGCAGCAATGCGCCTGCTTTGCGCCCAATTTCCCCCACATCTTTGTAGAGCACCGGCGCAATCGGTTCGAGAATCGGTCGCGCGGCACGAGCCGCCGCAATACCCCCGGCAATCCCCGCTGCACCCAAACCCGCAACGCCCAACGGAGATGATGCGATCGCACCTGCACCCGCTCCTAATTGAGCCAAACTCGGCAGAGCGAATCCACCACCTTGAGAACCTAATCCTGCTAATGCAGGCAATGCACCAATGGCATAAAATCCGTTTGTTCCGGTCTTCTGCCCAACATCTGAGCCTTGGTTAAATGCCTTAACAACCTGATCGAGTTCTTGCTTCTGGGCGTCAGTCTGAGGATTTGCAGGTTTCTCGAATTTTCCAAACCGAGACTCAACAGCACTCAGTTGGTCTTTTACCTGCGGTCGTAGCCCGCCAGAACTGCGAATAAAGCCTTTGTAATTCGCCAGAACACCTGTGATGTTTTTGCCCAGTTTTCTGGCCAGGTCTTGTTCGATTTTGTCTTGCTCATCATCCAATGCTTTTAGCAGTGTTTGGAGCCGTTTTGCCTTCTCTGGACCTGTGGCAGATTTGGCTGCATCAAACTCAGCCCTGAATCGTTCCTTATTCGCCTTAACTTGAGCCTGAAATGCCTGCTTAGTGGGTTCAACACCTGCTTCTAATAATCCAGCTTTGGGAATTCGAGTGCCGATTCTGCTCTCATCAGAAACAGGCTCAGGAATGGTATTACGCTGACGTTGCTGCTGAGCAAATGCGGCTGGGTCTGCCTCGAATGCCCTGCGATCTGAAATGACTCTGGCACTATTGCGAGCACGTTTGCGAAATGATTGCTGTTTGCGTTCGTAGTCCTGCTGGGCTTTGTCTATTTCTGCATTAGCCGTTGCAATTTCTTTTTCTAGCGCTGCCTGCTTGCGTGCCAGATCACTTAAACTCTCGCGAACAGTGGCCACATCGCGATCGGTCTTAGCAGTAATTCCCTTATCGCTAAACAGCTTGGGAGATTGATAGAGGAAATTTTGCGTGTCCTGTTGAAAGGATTCTGACTTGAGGTAGGACGGTGCAAGGTGTCCGGCTCCGGTCGAGTCGGTGTAGAATTTTGAGTTCTTTGAAGCGAGACTAAATGGGCTTAATGGGTCTAGTGCTCCGATCGAGGCTTGGTTGTTCTCTGGGTTCGGGTTGAGAATTCCAAATTGAGGTGTACCAAACGATACTGCCCGTGAGGGCACATCTAATTTTTTGAGAATCTGCTGAGCATCTGAAGCTGCAAAGCCGCCTGCTGAGTGCCCAACTAAATCAATTTGCGAGCCAGGATTTCTGAGGTAGCGAGCATAGGCTTGCGCGGCAATCTCTTCAGCGTCCTTATTGCTGCCTACCAGCCCATTTTTGGCAGTATTGGTGATGGCATTCACCAGCCAGGGAATTGGTTGTTTTAGTGCATCAAATCTGACATCAGTATTTGTGTTTGCAACAGCAGTGACTTCACTCTGATTGAGGAATGGCTTGAGGGATTCGGCAAGCTGTTGTGAACCTTGGCCACCTTGCCCCGCATACCCTGCTGAAACAAACGCAAAGCGATCGCGATCGCTTTCCTTTAAGGTTGGCGCAATCTCTTCTGCTCTGGCCTTAACCCGCTCGGCTGAGGCTTGATAGCCCTCTTGATAGCGGCGGCGTGCCCCACCGATGATCGTGCCATCGTCGGCAGTGTCTTCGTAGAAGCTGATACCAGCCCCAACCACCTGCTTAAACTCTTGGCGATTGGCAACTGCCCCCGACTTTTCGGCAACGGTGCTCACTCGTGAAATGAGTCGACGGGCAGAAACTTCACCAATTTTTTCAAAGGTGAAGCCAAACTCGTTCTCTAGTTTCTTCTGAAAGCCACCCGCGAAGCTGGATGAAATCGAGACGCCAATCCCTTGCTGAAATCCAGAAATCACCTGCCGTGCAGGTCCAGTTGCAGCAGCGATGCCTTGTTTGAACAGTCCAGCCCCGGTCTTAAAGACAGCTTCAAAGTCGATTAGCCCAGTTTTGAACCCACCGACGATCGCATCTTTCATCAGTGGCAGAACTGCACCACCAATCGACTCAACAAAACCGCTATAGAGAGACGTTGCGGTGCTGGCAACTGGTCCCCGCTCTTGAGTTACAAATGATTTGGCAGAGACGGCACTAACAATCGAAGAAGTAGACTGTGCGATCGCACTGCGAATTTCAACAGAATCGACATTCAGCTTCGCGCTGGGGCTTTGCGGCAGAGTGTATCCACCTGTAGTGCTAGAAATGGGAGCCTGTGTTGCTGCTGGCGCAATTGCTCGATAAACGGGCTGCTGTGGAACGTTGATCCGAACCTGCTGCCCGTTCAGCGTGCGAATGTTGGCTTGCAATTGCTCAAGCTGTTGATTCAGGCGCTGAATCGATTGCTCACTTTTGGAGGTGTCGATCTCAATGGTGAGTTTGCGCCCAATCGTTAGATCTCGCAGTTGCGTTTGAAAATTACCCGTATTCTTAAGCTGAACATCAACCGCGATCGCAGGAAGCTTAAGGTCTTTCAGCTTACCTTTCAGCCCATCAATATCAGGGCAGATTTTAACGGGGATACAGTCCAGTTCTAGCCCTTTCAGTTGTTTCTTGAGGGATGCAGTGTTGAGCTTCACTTCAATTGGGGCAATACCCACGGTTTGAAGTTCTTGCAAGTCA
The DNA here is from genome assembly GCF_059501405.1 of Myxacorys sp. NCBI lineage: Bacteria > Bacillati > Cyanobacteriota > Cyanophyceae > Leptolyngbyales > Leptolyngbyaceae > Myxacorys > Myxacorys sp. The sequence goes on along the minus strand of NZ_JCACCM010000089.1, from coordinate 15,874 downwards.
CGATTGAGCTTCTCTCGCCCAACAAGAACCACCTCGATCCCGATTGATCCAACAATTTCAGTCATGCTCTAGCCCAGAAAATCTGGGCTAGCGTTCCTATGAGTTAGAATTGCTGCAGTAATACAGGAAACCCCTACTCTCGCTAGGAGAGCAGGGGTTGTTTTCTAAGAGGACGCGAACTTCAATATGTCTAGCAAATGCTACCCGCACCGTACTGCCTACATCCCGTTGGGTGAGTAGCAGTATGTAAAGTTGATACAATTTCGTTAGAGCAGCTTGGATTCTAAGTTAGTCCCCTATGACTGAACCAATTGATACCGCAACTACTTCAGTTCTGCACACCCCAGCTTATGCAAGCTTCGACTTCAACACTGATAAATTGAAGCACTTCATTCAGTTCATGGGTCGCGGGTTTCAAGGAATTAGCCAAGAAGCTACCTTATCAAAGACTAGAAGCTTTTACTCTGCGCCTAATGATTTATTAGAGTTAAACGCAGAAGAGCTTAGCAGTAGAGCAAAGAAGATCAATTTGACACTAGACCAGCTAACAGAGATCGATCAAGAAATCTCAGATTATGCAGAGAAGTGGAATGCACATATCTCCGGGTTCAATGTGGGAGTCGAGTGGATGCCAGTGTTGATAGTTACCATTGTTGAAGCCTATCTCATGGATGTGCTTGTTTATGCTGCCAGCACTGATTCTATATTTATGGAAAAATCTGGAATGTCTTCTCCATATTCTGAAATGGCTAATGCTTCGTCGTTGGAAGAGTTACTTCAAGGTTTGAGATCTCAATGGGCAAGAAAATTCATCAATGATGGAGGTCCGAAATATTGGATTCATACCCTTACGAAGATGGGCGCTCGTGGGTATAGCTCAGAACTTACAGAAGAGATGGAGACTCTTTGGGGTATCAGGCATCTGATTGTACATTCGACTGGAATTGCCACGCCTGATTTTGTTCATCGGCATCCAGACTTTGGTGTGGCAGTTGGAGAGAGAATTCAAGTGAAGTGGAATCAGTTAGGTGGTTGGTGTAAGTCGGTTTATCACTTTGTTGACGTAACTGATGCCTACTTCGCACAACGTTGCAAGCTGAAATCTTCTGAAACGCAAAGCTAAGCTTTATCATCTGCTAGCGCCCTATGCCTTTTATGTCCCAAAACAGTGCAGCCTGCTGGTATAAACTGCTTTAGCCTCAGGAGCCGAATGATGAAAACGCAAGACTCTAACAACTATACCGAGAGCAATGGGGTACAATTTCAGGGTTTTGTGTCATTGTCAGTTCTGCCTGTTACACCTGCGCTCATATTTGAGCCAATTCGATTTCAAGTTGGACTAAGGATTAAGAACAATACGCCTACTCCTGTATGTATTAATCTCTTTAACACATTGAGTTGTACTATTCTTAGCGAAAATAATTCAGTTACTCCGTGCCACCACGTTTGCACGCAGCTTTGTCAAGCTTCTGAAAGAGATTTTTCCGCCATCCTACCAGGTGAGACATTGCTTCATCTCTACCCTGCACAACTCTCACTTTTTGTAGATGGGGGCACTGGGAGATGGATGACACGCTGGTGGAGACGTTTCTTGAAATTGGTCAATCCTCAACTTGCTTATCTATCGGTTCGTTGGGAGACTGAACGTACTCTAGGTTTATCTATTTTGCCAGGGGATGGGAAATTAGGTTGTGAGCTAGTCAAGCCTGGAGTTCATCAAATTTTGTTCACCTACCGCAATCAACGCTCATCTTCAGAATTTTATGACCGTGCCACTAAAACTACACGCGTCGTAGAGAATCTTTGGGTCGGTAGCGTGACCAATATTCCTCCCGTCCCGATCGATATTTCTCGATCGTCATGATGATCTGAATGCTAAATGCTCTGAAGCATAGGGTTATTGGTTTCCAGAAGACGTCGCCGAATCAGATGAAACTAAAGCTGTAATTAGGTGAGGGACGAAGATTTCTTGGAATATACTTAGGACGAGTTGGCGATGATACTTTACTTAGCTCAACTAGGCACTGTGTGGAAGCCAGCTGCGATTGAGGAAGTTATCCAAGCTGCTATGCCTGGTCAATTACCTTTTGAAATTTAGTACAGAACATTCCTTTTCCTATAGTAGAAAAGGAATGTTTCTTGGCTTAACGCGAATTGCTAATACATCCAGCGAATTGCGCCGTCGCCGTATTTAAACCCACCTCTACGCAAGTCGCAGTGCGTGAACCCGCGTCCACTGGCAACGCCATAGCCCAAACCACCACCCCAGTTTTCATCCAGGAAGGTTTCAAACTCAGCATCACGACCGTCCATCGTGTAGATATCGGCGGCTGAACCATAGATGTGTTGAGAGTTGACCACTCCCCCACAAGCTAAATTGATTTCATAGGGACGATACCAGGATGTGACCCCAATTGCGCTGCCCCATGCGTCTCTAACTTTGTCTAGTTCTACTGCCAGGTTCAAGATGGCAGCTTCTTCATCTGAACCCACCGCAGGGAGTCTGCGATCGTCGTTTTGAGTTACCTCTGCCACGGTGAAATGTTTGCTAACTGAAGCAGAGGGATTATTCCAATCAATAGGTTGAGTCATGGGATGCGATCAAGAACTGCGATCGCAACATTCCTACTTCAAAGCAAAAACCCCTACCCAATGGATAGAGGTTTTGCTGCAAGCCACTTCATTTGAGCAGAACAATTTTCGACTCTACAAGTGAGAATTCTGCATCCAACATCCAGCAATCGCCAGCAGGCACATCAACCGCAAACCACGTCTCACTATCCGGGTCTTTCACGTCCACAACACCCGCTGCACCGTCAACGATCGCGAATGGAGCCGTCACCTGCTGCCCTGAAATTCGAGGCAGCAATATCACAACGCCATCGCCAACCCAGATTCGTGGGCGAATGACTCGCCCATTTGCTCGACCGGATTCAAGCTTATCGATCGGGCAGAGAGGCACTGCCCACGCAGGCATGATGCCATCCCGCACACAACTAAAGAAGGCATCGCACGCCGCAGCAGGGATCGAGATATGCTCAGCAGCAGACTGGAAGTAATAAAAATCAGACGGTGATGCTGGCTCGCTGTCCTTGCCCCGGTTGGCATTGACAAACAAACTAGAGAGAGTAGCAATACCTAACTCATGCAGATGCAGTTCTTCATGATGCAGCTTGGCTCCCCACTCTAGCGCCTGAAAAATTAGGCTGATGGGCTGGAAGGCGAAGTTTCTGTGATTGAATCGCTCGTCGTGTCCCCAGTAGTGCTGGATTCGCCAGAAGATGCCGTCCCAGTCGGGTTCGGCGTCTCCTTCAAGGATTTTCCCAGCTCTTCATCTGTAGATGGTTCCTTGGTCGGTTCTGCGGTATTCCAGCCGTTTTTCTCTTTGTAAGCAAATGCTGCCACTTCACGGACCAGTTCATAGTCCAGAAGCTCTGGGTTCATCGTGTCTTCGAGTGTCCAGTTAGAGTCTAGACGGAAGATAATGATCGCCGCTGCATACACATAATTCTGGAAGGGCAGCGACTCTAGATAATTATTCGTGAGAGCTGTGATTTCTGCGTAATAGTCGCCATACCAAGCGGGTGTAACTAATTCGATGCCCTCGCCTGCAACTGAAACAAAATCACCATCGCTACCAAAGGAAACCGTGATGAGTTCGTTTCCTTCAACGGTTTCAATTTTGGTGATTTTGCCCTCTTTGCCGTCTACTGTCACGAGGTCATTTTGAATGAAGCCGCCGAATAGGTAAGCATTGATGCGATCGTTAACATAGGCAAAATGAGCGCCCGTCTCGCGGGAAATTCGCTTGGCCAGTGCCGCCAGTGCAAACTGATAGTTGTATAAATCTTGTTTTTTAATGAAGCCAAACTCAGCACGGGTAAGATTTTCGTACTTTTTAATCGGTAGAATTCCAATCTCTTCATTACCAACATCAACAACCTCGTACTGGCGTGAGGGTGCAACTTTAAAAGGAAGTGCCATTATCTGATTTCCTGCTCAACATCGCCCTAAGCATTCCCGCTAATCATCGTAGGAATCCCTAATATGACCGAGCAGCCTACTCGCTCAACTCCTCTAGGCTGCTCGGCTTTTTTATTAGGCGTAGCGCAGAATCGTTGGCGATCCATTTCCGCGAAATGTGGTCTGGAAACTGAGGATGCCATCTGACTTAAGATCTTTGCTAAAGTCAGTCACAATGCACGCACCCTTCAAGCCATCGCCCGTGGTGTAACCAACTGGCGCGGGATCGTACTGCCAAATCCAAATTTCGCGCTGCGAGGTTCCATGACTGGAGGCATAATAGACGCGACGATAGGCATCGTCATCAGCCAACAAATTCGCTGTCCAAGGAATTTCCCAGGAAGCCCCCGTGATCACACTGTCATCATATCCAAGCTCATCCTCAAACACCAAAGATTCTTGAGTCTTGTTGCTGAGTTTGGGGCTGGTCGACGTACCACCTAAGAGGCGTAACTTCGGAACATAGGTGGCTGTGCAAACCCCTGCAACCGTTGCCGCAGCAGGCTCGATTTGCAACACGGTAGCATCAGCTTTAGCATCTGCCGTGAGATAAACCTTGACCTTCGTGCCACCTGCATTGGCAAACTCTAGGGGAGTGCCGCCAGCAATACCCACACCACCCACAGCAGCGCCGAGGTTGATTGTGGTTGCGTTTGCGGTAATGCCAGCATTGCTGGTAGCGATACCGTTAATGGTAACGGGTTCGGTGCGATCGCCTAGTGGAAGCAGTGCAACATATACAAAAACTTTGTTGCCTGCTCCAACCTGGAACTTCTTAGGCATAAATACTTACTCCAAATCTGGATGTCAGACTCAGAATTCCTACCAACGGGAAATCTAATAATGTCCCTTATCGCAAAGCAACGTTATGGCGAACACTCTAAACATTCAGTTTTACAATCAGCTTCTAGCTTCCATGCTCAAGAGCGTGCAATCTCTTCGCGGGATTGTCGATCGCAAGGAAGCTGAGAAGGCAGAACTCAAGGTGCAACTCATCGAAGCACATGATTTGTTGACAACCAAAGACGCCACGATCGCGAATCTGAATGGGCAGATTGCTCAAATGCAAACGGGTCTAGAGTCAGAAGAGCAGGCTGCTCTTGTAGAACTAACTCAAGGTGTTGAGGCACTGAATGAGGAAATTTCTGCGATCGTTGCTCCAACTTCGACGGCTCCTGAAACACCTGCTGAAGAAGTACCTGTTGAAGCTGAGCCAGAAGCACCTGTTGAAGCAGTCGAAGAAGCCGAAGAAGTTGAAGGTTTCAGCGTCTAAAGCCAATCGTCGAATTCATCAACGTCTGGGATTTTGACTGACACTTGTTCCCTGACACCGCTGCCTTTCTCGACCTTCACGGTCACGGCGCGTGTGTTAGGGAATTTTCTTCTGAGCTTATCCTTTGCTGCTTCCAGAGTGTAATTGCCACCCCACTGAACCAGAAACACTTGCCACATCTTTGCAGCTCTCACAGCATCAAAGGTCGCTTTACCTTCATCAGAAATGGGATTACGACGAATAACAACTTCTAATCCTGTAACGGTGCGATCGCTGAGCACATCACCGCTATCCAGCACAATCACCGCTGGTGTGGTAACGCCACCTGTCAGGGCATAAGTGCCCACATCATCAACTAATAATTCTTGAATTTGGGTGCGGAGTTCTACAACATTCACAAGCGTGTTTCTATGGCTGCTATTTCATCCATTTTTCCCTGCAACTCTTGAAGCAGTTGCTTTCGGTAAATTGTTAGCAATCGATTGAGGCTTCCTCGGAAGCGATCGCGCTCTTCAGGGCTAAGAAATTCAAAGCTCACAACCTCACCAGACGGAGCACAGAGTTCATAGCGATACTTCTGATTACTCACGACAATCCTCGCTTCAACGCCTCGCCCATAATGCCTTCAAAATCGGTATTTCGTGCAGCCTCTTCAGTCCACGGACGCCCAGAAACGATTGAGCCGTTGCTGGTAACATGCCCGTCGTGAACAGCAGCTGCATGATCAACGTTGTAAGTAACTGTTGCAATATTTGGATCGCTAAAGTCAACAGCCTGCGAATCGCGCAGATCACCCAAATCAACAATGTCACGAGGGCTGGATGCGATCGAGCCGTTGCGTCGATGGGTAATACCGTCCCACTCCCAAATGGGCGATTCGATCGCCTTCTTACATTCATCCCCGTATGCTTCCACGGTTTCTTCAAACGCTTTAGCGATCGCGCCATCCAATTTTTTAAGGGCTGCTGCATTGAGTTTAAGTTTAAAGCTCACAGGAAAATCGGCTCCTCATCAATGTCGAGATAAATTTGCTGTGGGCTAATCACTCGCCCTGCTGAAGCTAGAAAGCCAGTTGTGATTGAATCTGCATCTTGGGTGATTAGTCCGTTTGAGCCTACAAATAACGGCTCTCCCGGCGTCCAATTCCAGCCAGAACTATTAATCACACCTTCTGACAACAGCACCACGGCTTGACCGGGATTCGTGGGAGCCTTGGTCATGCCGACGATCGCATAGGCATGGCTCAGAATGGATTGATCCGCATAAACCAACAATCCATCCACAACAGCAACAAGGCGATTAGACTCAAGTGCGATCGCAGATATTAAGCCACTATCTACTACAGGCACTGGCGTTGTCTCCTTAAGCGCAGTGAACGTGCCATAGATTTTGTCTCCCAACACATCGCGAATGCCCCACACATCTTGGGTGGGAATTCGCATTAAGAACTTTCCAACCTGGCCACCGACGATCGCATCTGCCTCGGCCAGAACTGGAATGGAAGCAGGCACATAAATCGGGTTTGTCATGCGCCCGCTCATCGCTTCAGATGGCGTTTGCACTCCCGGCGAGGCATCGATGCTCCGATTGCTCTGCACCCCATCTGGTTTGAGGTAGCATTCAATATCCAAATCCCCCAGAACAGAAATGACATTGCCCGTTGCTGGGTCTGTCACGGTCTGTCCTGTGGGGAGATGGAATGTCAGCTTCGCGTTAGTGGGAAACGGCGAGAGGCTCATGCGTTACCTTTTTTCAGCTCAGTAATGCGACGATTCAGCAGATTCACGATCGCTTTGCGCTGTTCTTTGGCAAGATAGCCTTCGAGCATCGGAATATCGAAGGTGGCTTCGATTACTTTCTGAGCATCTTCCTCAGAAAGTTTGTCTAAGCCGGATTCGACAGTGGTTTTCTTAGGGACAGTAGGCTTCTCTTCAATCACCTCGATCGCGCCCCATTCACTATGCTGAGCATAGTCAGGATGAGCTAACAGCTTCTTGACCTCATCCTCAGACCGATGATTCGTGCCTGGGTTGAGACGCAAGCGATCGTAGTACTGCTCCCCACGAAGAGGCGGATTCAGTTTCTCAGGACGGAATAGAACTAGCTTCACATTGAACTCTCCAAATTAATGGTTTACAACTGCGGAGATTTCAGGTCTCGACAACAGTAATGGCGTCTACAAAATCAACAACAAGTAATTACGATGCTTTGACGTAATCGATTGACCGCGCGGCTTTGGGGAAATTCCAAATCACAGGAGAGGTGCACGCATACATCGGTGTGATGTATTTAGCGTTGCGATACTCTTCAGGCAATGGCTTGGTCATTTCGATATGACGCTCTACAATCTCAGGATCGAGCGGGTAGAGCATCACGCGGTCTTTGTTGGTGCTGGCCGCTTGTACGCTATTGGCTTCGAGAGTAGCGCTTTTGAGTTCTGTGACCGGACGAATATCGGTCAAGCCCGTGTTTGCGAGAATATAACTCTTGATGTTGAGGTTTGCATCACCGACTCGCTTCTTCAGCAAAATGCCGTGTAGCTCAGGGGTGACAAGCCCCAGCGTGGGAGATTCGGTGAGTTCGGTGTTGCTTTCAATGGCAACAATTTCATCGATAAACCACTCGATCACATCGTCTGCCGTCGCCGTAGCTGGATTGAATGAACTGTTGTTGACGGGCACATCAGGGTTGTTCAAGAAGCCGGTGCAGTCGTATTTTGCCGCACCAAATGCCGCAATCTTGTTCATCTTCTCCGCGATCGCGCGACGAGCAGCAAATGCTTTCTTATCGCTCAATGGCACATTAGAAAATTGTGCTGCCTGCATCTGCCGAAACGTGAAATGGAAGCCAGAGAAGACTGCAATGATCTTGAACTGAACTTCTTCTGCACCCACATCTGCAAGGGGAATGTCGAAGGCTTCATCCGCGACGATCGCGGCTTCACCAACCACTTCCATTTGCTCTTGCACCAGGGTTGCCGCTCCGGGCTGTAAGTCTGCCATTGTTGGCACGAGCGAGCCGTTCTCAAATTGCAGTTGACGGTAACGCTTCTCTAGAACTCCGGGAAGCTTCTGCTCTAGCCAGCGCTTCAAAATTGCGCCAGCGCTGTCTGTACGAAATGTCGTCATGTCAAATTACCCCTTGATGACTTGCATCAGAACTAAACCGGGACCTGCTGCTTCGAGAAACTTCAAGCGTGGGGCAGCATCACACTTGGCAGTGTCCGCATCATTGCGATAGCGCCCAATTCGCTCATGAGCACCTGGTGCGCCGTTCAGCGTGTGGCGAAAATAAACGGTGTCTGTGGGCAGCACTGCTTCTTCGACATAGCCGTAGAACAGCCCTTCAACCGTGTAACCCATTGGACGTTTGGGTTCATAACCCAGGTCGCCATTGGCATCAACCGTTTTTTCGTTCTTTTCCCAAACGTCGGTTTTGGTTGAAATGCCCATGAATTGCTGCCCTGTGGCAGAAGGCAACGCGATCGCAACATCAGTTCCGGATGACCCTGTACCCCGAACAACCGTCCGTCCAAACGGAATAATGGCAGAGGTTGAGTTGTAGCCAGTTCGAGCTACCCAGTCTTCCATGCGGGCAACTTGTCCTTCATACCCACGTGCTAAATCGCCGTAATTGGTGATTCCCATTAGTCGTCACTTCCTTGCTTCCAAGCGGTTTCATAAGCGTTGGCTGCTTTTTTGCTGGCAGCATCGATCGCGTCGGTGTGAACGGTGTTTTGCGCGATCGTCACCAAGTCACGTAAGCTTTCAGAACTGTCAGTGCGAGCCGTTTTGTTCAGCGCAGGCGCGGTCAGCTCCCACATCGCTGCGATCGCATCCTCAGATTTGCCATCGAGCTTGATTTCTGGAAACTTCTTTGCGATCGCTAACTTGTGAATGTCAGCCACAGGTAGTTTGTAATCAGGCTGATAGTCGGCGTTGTCCACTCGCAGCAGCGGCAGAACAATGCTCCACGCATCCAGACGGGCAGAAACCTCTGTAGAGACTTGATCCGCGTCTAAACGGGTTTTCTCTGCTGCGTCTAATTTCTGCGTGAGCTGTGTTTTTTCAGCCGTTACGACTTCGAGCTTTGCCTCTGTGGTATCGGCGCGTTTGGTTGCTTCGGTTGCTTTAGCATCTGATTCTGCACTGTCAGTTTGCAGTTTCAGCACCGAATCCGCGAGTTTGTCGTTGTCAATGGAAAATACTTCTCCACCGATCGTGATTTGTCTCATAGCTTTCGTTGGTGTGGGCGGTTGAGGGTTGTCTGCGGGTTGATTGCTTTGCTCTGTTGTTCCCTCATCGGATTTAGCCCGACCCACAAACACGCTGACCTGACGATCGATTTCATCCAGATTCATCAATCGGTTAATCAAGGTTTCTGTACTCAGCAGCTTCTTGATGCGGGATTCGTCAAAGTCAGCATCATCGCGATCACTGCGAATGTGCAGCCAATACTCATCAGCCGAATCCACATGAAAGCCCACTTCTACCCCGGCTCTACCATGAGGGACACCAGCCACATGATTGCCTAAGCGCTCTACCTGATCGTATTTGCCATCACTTCTCAATCGGATGGGAGCATCGTAACCACAACTGGTTTGGTCAGTCCTACCAGAAATCACTTCCTCGATCATTTCCTCGTCGAGAACCGTTGAAACCAACCCGAGAAAGTCACCATCAATGATGGCGGTATGACCCGTCAGCCCACGTGCATGCTGACGAGCATTTTTAGGCGTCACCCGTCCTCCTGGCGGATGCAACAGGGTGATGGGCTTCATTTTGAAGCTGTCGATCGAGTCTTTGTTAAACAAAACCTCTGGCGTGACAACTTCAGTTCGCTCGGTTCCGTCCGTGTTGCGATATTGCAATTCGCCCACACGAGCGATTCGCATGTAAGCCCTGAGAAAGCCTTCGGGCGTAAATTGATGCTGTAAAATTCTGCCGCGATCGACGTGAAAAACCATTGTCAGCAGTGGGTTAAACTGCTCTTGGAATTCCTACCGAGCGCTTATTCGTTTGTCCCACTTTGTGATCGTTTAACGGCTAACGTCGCGGTTGAGCGGCGACAAGCAAAACCGAAACAAAGCGAAAAGGCTCTGGTTGCCGCTCCAACAATTTGTTCTGCCGCATTTCTTCGATAATCGCTCAACTTTAATCAGCCTTAAATTCGTTTCAACCGCTACTCCTCGAACGAAACTAACAGTTTACGAAGCAATAGGATGAGTGCTTCACGTTCTGGCGCTTCCAGAACGCTCAGAATTCGGTGTTCATTATCAACATGAGCTTCAACAGCTTCCTCAATCAGAGTAAAGCCCTCGTTTGTCAGCCGGATGAGCATGCCTCGTCGATCGCTTGGATCAGGAGTCCGCTTCACCAGGTCAGCTTGTTCTAAGCGATCAATACGATGCGTCATCGTCCCCGATGAAACCATAAGCGTGTTAAACAACTCGGTGGGTGACAGTTGGTACGGTTGACCAGAACGGCGGAGCGCCGCTAACACGTCAAACTCTCCAGCGGTTAAACCAAAGTCTGAAAACGTCTTTTGAATTGCTCGTTCTAAGTGCTTGGCTAACCGCCCCATTCGCCCAATGATGCCCATGGGTGACACATCTAAATCAGGACGTTCTCGCTGCCATTGCCCCAAAATCTGATCGACTGGATCAAGCTCCATCGTCCAATTCACTCATCTAAGTTTCTGAATACTAAATATCTTGACATCAAAATAACTCCTATAATAATCTTGGCATCAAGTATCTTAGTATCGAGATAAATAGAACGAGAGGTTCTAAAATGAATGGACGGACGATCTACCTGCTGGCGGCACTGGCTGGCGGCGCTATTCTACCTGTTCAAGTTGCGCTGAACACGCTGTTGCGACGCTATGTGGGTGAACCCATGCAGGTGACCTTTATTTCATACCTTGCCGGAACCTTAGCATCGCTCGCGATTTGCTTCGCTGCACGCTATCCCCTTCCCGCTTCGACTACGTTGGCTCAAACCTCTTGGTGGATGTGGGTTGGCGGCTGCTTAGGCACGTTGTATGTCTGGTCAACTATCTTCGCAACACCGAGGATCGGAGCCGCGCTGGCGCTAGCACTGACGATCGCCGGTCAGATGATTGCAGCCCTATTTCTGGATCACTACGGCGCGATTGGACTGGCGAAGTATCCAGCCAGTCCAACGCGAATTGCAGGAGCTGTACTGGTGGTTTTGGGCGTTTCGTTAGTTGCTTATGCAAAGCGATAAGTGACTTAGACTTGCAAACACTCAGCACAACCAGAAACTCTGCTTAAAGAGCGATAAATTAAGGCAATCGTTTTTAGCACAACTCACGCGGGTATCTCGCTCAAATACTCAGCTGTGCATCTACAGTTTGCACCACATTGGCAATTCTGCTTCGGCAATGGCAGAGACCCGATCGCAACCACTCCACGAGCTGCGTAACGAATGCAATCCGGGCATGATTCCGAGGCATGCAGACGCCTTCGCATGTAGCGATCGCCGTTGTCTTTTGAGTTTTGCTGCTCTGCCTGTGAGAAGCTGATGCCGGAAGCATTGGCATACAGTTTCAGGCGTTGCTCAAACTGGGCACGGGTCATCGTGCCTTTTGTTAGGTCTGTGGCGAATTGTCTAAGGTATTTGTACTGCGATCGCAACTCCCGACCTACGGCTAAATAATCTGCCGATGACATGCGATCGACTCCACCACGCCCCAAAATGGCTTGATTAATGTGCAGCGTCTTAATCGTCTTGGCAGTGGTTTCCTGCCAGGTTCGCAGGCTGATTTTGCCATCTGCCAGCAGCCCGCCCACCGTTTGCAAATCTGCTTTGACTGCCTCCACATATCCCTTCTGGAGATTGAGCATCGCCTCTCTGGGAACGAACTTGCCCGAATCACCGTAGCGATAGCGCTGCAATCGAGCATCCCAAGTAAAGTTCGGGGAATCTAGTCGAGTTGGCAACAGGTCACTAAGGTTAACCATCGAGCAGCCCCTTAAACTTGTCAGGAGCCGATCGCTTCCAATCGTTCAACGCAGCATCAATATCGGCTTGGTCAATATCTGCGATCGCATCATACTCACCTTCACTCAGCACCTCACCTTCAATCTTCAATGGCTCAGCAGCGTCGGTTTTGTACTGGTTGATATCAGAAATTGATATCTCACGAATTCCACCAAAGAACTCAGCAGGCATCACTTGTTTGTAAATTTGCTCTGCCTGCGCTGCCGCGTCAAAGCCCAGCATCAGCTTCTCTTCATCGAATTGCCCGTTGATGTGTTGCGCGATCGCATAAACTTTTTTGCTGGCAAAATTGCTGCCCAAATAGCAATCCACCGCCATGCCGTCCGCACCCTTCGTCTTCTGGATGTGCCCGTAGGCAACGGGCAACAGCCTCCCGTGACGCTGATCGAAGGGTAGATATTGCAGTCCTAACTTGAACCCGTGGAAATCAATGATCTTCTTTGTGGGCGTGCTGTCATCCGTGCGTAACGAATCCTGTTTCTGCCCGGGCTGCTTCTGCTGATTCGGTTGTTGAGGTTGAGATTGCTTTGCTTCCATCAACTTCTGGCTCGGTGTAACAGGCAACTCATTCGAGAGGATTTGTCGCTCGATCGAGTACTCGGAACCTCCCCACGCCCCTTGCCGGACTTCCTCTTGAGAAAGCGTCCCCATTGCGATCGACGGCGCATCAACTTCTCTAGTCTGCTTACCGCGTAACTCAACCTGTTCTTTCAAGTTCAGCTTCAGCACTGACCTATATTTGAGGCTCCATCCTTCCGGCACTCTGCCACCCGTGCAGCCATTCTGAGCTAAGAAACTAAGGCGAAAAAATTCGCTGACCTGTTCATCGATCGCTTCAGCCTGATAATCCTCAACACAGTCCGCCCATTCGTATTTGTCACCTTCAGAACTGTTGGAGAGCGCAGATTTTTGAGAGCTTCCCCACAGTTTGGTGGGGGGCATGGCGGCGGCGGCTGAGGTGTCATCTTTCATCGCCTCGATTAAGTCCTTCAACCCGCTAAAGTTGCGGCTGACATACTCGCCGTCTTCGTTCTCGCTATCCATCGCCAATCCACCCAGGGCAGATTTAGAGAGCAAAATTGCTTGGAAGCGCTTCAGAATATCGTCTTGCTTTCCTTGCAGAATCAGTTGTGCCAAGCCTTTAAGCTTGTAGATGAACACATCGTAATCCTGCACCATACGGACGCTGTATTCGATCGTCGTCAAATACTTGATGAATGACTGATAAAAGCTCAGCAGCACCGAGTCGTGATAGTGGCTGTTGTAGCTCAGCATGTCACCATAGAGCCGCTTACCCGGAAATCGCAGAACCCGCGATCGGTGAATCCGCCCAAACGTCATGCCGTTCCCTAGCCCTTGGTTCTGAGGCAACGCCAGACGGTAAAACTCTGGGTTTCCGGGTCGTCCTGTGTTGGTTTCTGGGGTGAGTTGATATCGAGTGACAACTTCTAGCCACGAAATCTGCCGAATGTTTTTCTCATTGATTGGCTGTTCTGGGGGCTGCCCGTCATCAATCCCCATCACAATGAAGCCGTCACCTTCGAGCCGTCCAAGGATGGCTGCCTCTCTCACGTCATCACGAAGCTTCAAATCGTTAGCATACTGAATTGCTTTAGCAGGGATGTTTTTGCGTCCTTTGCCGACGGTAATTTCCAGCCATGTTTTACTTGTGGCGGCTTTGGGGAGTAGGTCTACAACTTTCTCGCATAGCTTGACATTTCGATAGAGCGCGTGAAGTTCCGAGCGATCGAGCGGGACAACAATTGTGTTAATTCCTGTGTCGAGGAATTTGTCGCGCCCCGCTTGCCCCAGCCCAGTGTTACGGTTGCCAATGATCGAGCCAAAGGCATTGAGTAAAGCCCCATCATTCCGTACAAGGTCAATTGCCGTTGTTTCGTCACTCATTCCCAGAAGCTCAACGCGATTCTGGCTCAGAGTTCCTATCCTGCAATAACGCTCATTACAGGAGATCCACTCGTCGCATTCATTGAACCATCCAGGTCAGTCGTTGCCATAAACCCATTGGGCACATCAAGATCTAGTGCTAAGTCGATCGCGAGTTGTTCATCCATGAGGGAGTCGATCATCCCCACCAAACCACTGAATGTAACCCCATCGGCTTGCTTGATGCTGACATCCCTACGGTTCTGCTGCAAGGCTTTAGCTGATACGTAGTAGCTGCGGTAGATAATCGTCCCACTGGCAACCGTCACTCCTTCGATCGCAGTGTCCGCTTTCAGCTTGCCCGCCGACACCTTTAATTTTTGGCTCAGAATCACATCGCGATCGCTAATGCTCGTTAGCTCTTTCACAAACGCTAATGCTTCGGTTAAATCGGTATAAATTGACATCTAAATGGCTCCAATCCAGTCAGCAGTATTCGCTTTCCTAAACCCAATCACGATCGCATCTCCAGCATCAGGCGAACGGTGCAATCGTTTTCTCGTCTTCTCCTTATCCTCCATGCGAATTTTTCCCGTTGATGTGGTTTCGTAATACACTCCTGCTAAGTCTTCCATCGCTCGGTCTTCCAAATCTCCGAGGGGTGCGATCGCGACTTCTTGGAGCCGCATCGCTTCACGCAGCATCCAAAAGTCTTCTGCCTTGGCATTGAGATATTCAGCCGCATTCTCCGCTGCCTGTCCCCAATGCACACCGCCTGCTGAGAATCCTTGCTCAATCAGCGAATCGAGTGGACCCGATCCAAACCCGCCAGAGCGATCGACGGTGACCGTTCCCGGATGTTCTTTCAGCCCTTGAACTGCCAAGCCTACGGCGCGGCTAGAGTCCTTCATGTCGCCTTTGGTAGGCATTGCACGAATGCTATAAAGCACAGCGCCACGCCAGCGCGATAAACCGTGTTCATCCACGCCATCACCCACATCCAAGCCAAAGCGAGAATCGTGAGGTTCTGCTTGGGCGTCCCAGTAGGCAGGATTGGCGTCATATCGACGCCGCGCTGCAATAAAGTACGATCGCGGGATAACTGATTGAGCCGAGTCTTCAGGGAAGAAGCCCTCAACCCGTGATTGCCAGTAGGCAGAGCCTTCACCATACTTTGCTCTGGCTTCTTCAATCCACCCGATCGACACGGCACCCGGAATTTTGTCTTGAGGACACCACTCTGCCCATTGGGACGGGGGTAAAACCTCGCCCTCGTCATTGCAGATGACGGCTCTAACTTCTGGCTTGAGGCGATACACCCCTTCTGAATCCGGTTGATACGCCCAAGCCACGTTGGGATGGTCCCAAACTGGAATGCGGATGTGTTTGCGCTTGCAGGCTTTCTCAAACGATCCACCCGTTTCGATCGGGTTGCCAATTCTAAGAAATCGGTTGTTTGCACCGGTGGCACATGACGAAGCACCCTCGTCAATCTCATTGGAGATACCGCAGGCTTCGTCTTCGATGACGAGCAAATACTCGTGATGCACGCCTTGAAAGGCGTTGGAGTTCGTATCTGAGGCAGTGAAACCAAAGGCTCTCGCTTCTTCACTGACTCTGAGAAAGGTTTGTCCTCGTTCTCCTGGTAAGTTCTTTTTGCCGTGGGTCT
>NZ_JCACCM010000088.1:0-30247 GCF_059501405.1 Myxacorys sp. | reverse complement strand
GTGTCGATGCCGCCTTCAGGCATTGTCCTAACGTACTCGCGTAGCGCTATATCATTCCACATCCATTGTCCCGGATTTGAAGTTGAATCTCGGTTTCGTTGATACGATCGCTGTGAATGGTAATTTCCTTAGTCGGCAGATTCGGGGAAGCCAAAGCCTCGATCGCATTCATCAGCAGATTCATAAACACTTGATTGAGTTGCGCTGGCTGGCACTCGATCTTAGGCAAATCGCCATACTGCCTGACGATACGGATACCCTGAAGGCGCTGGGTGAGAATGATGATCGTACTTTCGATTCCATCGTGCAAGTTGACGGCTTTTACTCCGGTTTCGTCTAGGCGCGAGAAATTGCGTAAAGACAACACAATTTGGTGAATCCGCTCAGCTCCTGCCCGCATGGAACCCAAGAGTCTCGGCAAATCCTCGCTCAGAAAGTCAATATCTATCTCGTCTAGCCGCTGTTGAATTTCAGCGATAGGGGGCGAATAGTACTGTTGATAGAGGGCTAGAAGACTAAATAAATCTTGAACATAGTGATCGGCTGGAACAATATTTCCATAGATAAAACTATAGGATTATTGATTTCATGGGCAACACCGGCCACGAGTTGGCCCAGGCTAGACATCTTTTCAGATTGAATGAGGTGATGTTGAGCTTGTCGAAAGTTTTGAAGCGCTGTTTCGGCAGCTTCTTTAGCTTGCTGAATCGCGATTTCTGCCTGCTTACGATCGCTGATATCTTCATACGAACCGAAGAGCCCAATTACGTCTCCAGCATCATTTTGAAGCGGTATTTTAGTCGTTCTCACCCACGCCGTGCCATCTTGTGACACCAGTGGCTCTTCATAATTCACTTTAGAGGCTCTCTGGCTCAGCACAAACTCATCGTCAGCCCGATAGAGATGAGCCAGTTCTTTCCAATTTAGGTCAAAATCATCGCGCCCTAAAATTTGCTCTGGCGACTCTAGCCCAGCATCTTGAGCAAACAACCGATTACAGCCCAAGTAACGAAAATTTTGATCTTTCCAAAACACCCGTTGTGGAAAAGTGTCAATCACTAATTCTAGGGTTTGTTGAGATTGACGCAACGCGATTTCAACTTGCTGACGCGCCGTTGCTTGTTGCTCAAGTCTTTGATTTGCTTCTGCAAGTTGGGCAGAGCTAGGCAGCGCTAATATTTTAGGAATTAAGGAAACCAATGCGATTCCTGTTGCTACAGAAACCGTGGCTGTCAAGGCTTTGATTGTGCCTGACAGCCAGTAGGTCGGATGCCACAGGGTCCAGATGTCCATTAAGTGCCCAGTGCCGCATGCCAAAATAAAGCTGCCTACCAGGAAAAATAACCAGTCAAACGGCAAATCTCCTCGCTTGCGAACGATGTAAACCAGAAGCAAAGGAATGCAGTAGTAGGACAACCCAATGAGAGCATCTGAGATAAGGTTGAGCCAAACCAGTCCAGTTTTCCAGAGGTAACAATGACGATGGGGAATAAAGGGACTTGAACTTAGAAGGGTTCTTAAGAGGTTAAGCATGGTGATTTCTTGAGACGCAATAACCCCTGAAAGATTGTTATATTTTGAAAGGTTTTTATATAAAGCAGTAGATGGGTAATTTCTCTACGGCTTCTGCCACAACTACAGCTTTTGACCCAACTTCAGACAGGTGCTAAGAAGAACTGCGACACAGTATTCCCCAAAATTGCGTTAATCTGATCGGTGAAATTGCGTTAAAAGCGTTCTACACAAAATCGAGCAACACAGTAGAAAAGCCTTGTTGGGCTTGGCTTCTCATCCTGTTTTCAAAACGGATTTAATGATACTTTTCTATAAGTAAAAATCAACTTGACTGAATACAATCGAGCTAAATCTAGCTTTTCTACCCTTTCGTTCTCAATAGCCGTTACTATTACACATAGAGCTTAAGGAACAAGCGTACTTATGTCCCAAAGTGTCGTTCCTGACCCAAACATCGCACCAGATATCAGCCGTCTGGTGATCGAAGATGCTGCGCCCGTGGATAATTTGATTTCCGAAAAGCAGCAGCGGTTACTGACTGAAGTGCTCTACAGCAATGATGTTTTTGAGTCGCGATCGTTCTTAGTCGCCGCGAACGTCGGTGTGTTTTATGCCGTTCGTCAGCCTCCCCTGGTTCCCGATGTATTTCTCAGCTTAGATGTCGAGGTTCCTCAAGACTGGCGTGAGAAGAAAAATCGCACCTATTTTGTCTGGGAGTTTGGTAAGTCACCCGATGTCGCAATTGAGATTGTTTCTAACAAAGAAGGCAATGAACTCGGCAGTAAGCTAACAAACTATGCCCGAATGGGTGTCATTTATTATGCGGTGTTTGATCCACTAGAGCAACTTGGAGGAAACCTCCTGACTGTATTTGAACTGCGTGCTAATCGGTATCAGGAGAAATCTGATGCTTGGTTTGACGAAATTGGCATTGGTTTAACGCTGTGGGATGGCACGTTTGAAGGAAAGCGCGCTCGCTGGTTGCGATGGTGCAATCGTACGGGTGCAATCATTCCCACTGGATTTGAACGTGCCGAACAAGAACGCCAGCGCGCTGAACAAGCTGAAGCTAGAGCAGGACGACTTGCAGAACGCTTAAGAGGTTTAGGTATCGACCCAAATGCGGAGGACTAGATGGCACGAACGCCAACTATTACCTACGATCGCGGCACTTTGATTCTCCACCCACCTCCCAAGGGCAAGATTTGGGTGGATTTTGCAACGTGGGACGATCGGATCGAAAAGTTTCGCGTCCCTGCTCATCAATACCGTCGGTTGGTGCTGGCATTACGGGCAGAAGGGACGGAGTTAACCGACAAAGCGAAAGGATTTCAAGAAATTGATCTCGTTTCCACCTTGGCAATGGAGCCGTACCTTCACCAAAAAGAAGCCTTGGAAGCTTGGAAGAATGCGGGTCGAGCGGGCGTAGTGGTGCTGCCAACCGCTGCCGGAAAAACGTATCTGGCGCAACTGGCGATGCAGGACACAAAGCGCAGCACCCTAATTATGGTTCCAACGCTAGATTTGATGCATCAATGGTACGCGCAGTTAGTGACCACGTTTCCCGATGTAGAAATTGGATTGTTGGGAGGTGGATCGCGCGATCGCACTCCTATTTTAGTCGCGACTTACGATAGTGCCGCGATTAATGCTGAAACGTTGGGCAATCAGTACGGACTGCTCGTGTTTGATGAGTGTCACCATTTGCCGAGTGACTTTAATCGGGTCATTGCTGAGTATGCGATCGCTCCTTATCGATTAGGACTGAGTGCAACACCAGAGCGAACCGATGGTAAACACGAAGATCTGAAAATTCTAATTGGTGAAGAAGTTTATCGTAAAACAGCAGAAGAGTTATCTGGATCGGCGCTAGCAAAACATGATGTAGAACAGATTAAAGTAACGCTATCGATTGAAGAACGTGAACGCTACGATCGACTGATTCACATCAGAAACGCATTCTTAAAAGAAGCCAATCTGTATCTCAGCAGCGCTCAAGGCTGGCAACGATTTGTAGCGGCAAGTGCCAGGTCGAAAGCGGGACGAAAGGCGATGTTAGCCCACCGAGAAGCCAAAGCGATCGCGTTTGGCACGGAAGGCAAACTGCGGGTTTTAGGCGAATTATTAGGGCGTCATTATCCGGAGCGCACGCTGATCTTCACTGACGATAACGCCACTGTTTATCGAATTTCTCAAGACTTTCTCATTCCTGCGATCACGCATCAAACTCCGGTGAAAGAGCGCCATGAGATTCTGACAAAATTTAAGCAAGGCGAGTACAAAACGCTGGTTGCTTCACGAGTTTTAAACGAAGGGGTAGACGTGCCCGATGCCAGCGTTGCGATCGTATTATCGGGTACAGGTTCAACTCGCGAATACATTCAGCGTTTGGGACGAATTTTACGTAAAGGCAAAGACCCAGCCAAACGAGCGCTGATGTATGAAGTGGTGGCGGAAGACACTAATGAAGAAGGGGTTTCGCGGCGGCGTAGAGGCGATACGGCGAAGAAATCTCCTCGGCAGTTAGAGTTAGTGCCGCCGCGACTGGCGTATCCAATTCCTCCCCCAGCAGTTCCTCGTGCTGCCGAAGCCGAAGAGGATGATAACTGGTAGAGAATAGGCGTTGTAGCCTGTTTGCAAGGAGCCTAACCAGCGATCGCAGAGTTGGGTTGAATATCGCTTGTAATCGTACTCAAACTTAAAACGTTAAACGCAACCTTAAACAAGTTAAAACGCGAACTGAAACTGATTGATGCATAGATCGGATGGGGATCATGCAGCTTTGCCATTACTGAGAGCAATATGTAGTGAATACTACAAATCTAATTGTGTGAGCTTCTAGGCTGGAGCAAGCAAAGCAATGTAGCGGAAAGAGTTCTCATATGGCTAAGCAAAATTTGGTTGTGATCGGAAACGGCATGGTGGGTCACAAGTTCCTAGACCGAATGATCGCCAAAGGAGCGACGCAGAATTGGAATTTAATCACCTTTTGCGAGGAGCCGCGAATTGCTTACGATCGTGTTAATCTCAGTGGGTTTTTTAATGGAAAAACGGAAGCTGATTTAACTCTAGTTGAGCCTGGGTTTTATCAGGACAATGGGGTGCAGATGTATGTGGGCGATCGCGCGATTAAGATTGATCGCGATCACAAGTGTGTCACTTCGGCTAACGGCATCACTATTAGCTATGACAAATTGGTGCTAGCGACGGGTTCATACCCCTTTGTCCCTCCAATTGAGGGCAAAGACGCCGAGGGAACGTTTGTCTATCGCACCATTTGTGATCTCGAAGCGATCGCTGCCTACGCAAAAACGTGTCGGGTTGGTGTCGTGATTGGCGGCGGCTTACTGGGGCTCGAATGCGCCAACGCCCTGAAGAATTTAGGGCTCGAAACGCATGTTGTCGAATTCATGCCACGTCTCATGCCGGTTCAAGTCGATGACGCGGGCGGACTCATTCTTAAACGTGAAATTGAAGCGATTGGGGTTAGCGTCCATACGCAAAAAACAACGACCAAGATTGTGAGTGAAAACGGTCGAGTGCATAAGATGACGTTTGCTGACGACACAGAATTGCAAACCGATATGATTGTATTTTCGGCGGGCATTCGTCCTCGCGATGACTTAGCGCGAGACTGTAATTTGATGATTGGCGACCGCGGTGGTATCGTGATTAACGAATCCTGTCAAACCTCTGATCCAGATATTTATGCGATCGGAGAATGTGCGCTTCACCAGAACCGGATTTATGGCTTAGTCAATCCAGGCTACGTCATGGCAGGAGTCGCGGCAGACAACATCTGTGGAGTGGACAGCAGCTTTGATGGAGCCGATATTTCTACCAAGCTCAAGCTATTAGGCGTAGACGTTGCGAGTTTTGGAGATGCCTTTGCCAAAACGCCTGGCGCTAGAGAACTGACCATTAGCGATGCCATTCAAGGCACCTACAAAAAACTGGTTGTAGACGAAACTGCAACTACGCTACTGGGTGGAATTCTGGTTGGTGATGCATCTGCGTATGGCAGTTTGCTACAACTGATGCACAACAAAACGACCCTACCACCACACCCAGAAGATCTGCTCTTGCCACCCCGTTCAGGAGGTGAGAATGCCTTGCTGCGAGTCGAGAATTTTCCCGATACGGCACAGATTTGCTCCTGTAACAACGTGAGCAAAAGCGATATTTGTAATGCCATTCGCGACAATGGGTTAACCGATTTAGCCAGCGTTAAGCAATGCACAAAAGCAGGAACAGGATGCGGTGGATGCGTTCCGTTAGTCACAGATTTGTTTAAGGCAGAGTTAAAGCAAGCCGGAATCGAAGTTAAAAATCATCTCTGCCAACACTTTGCTTACTCACGCCAAGAGTTATATCACTTGGTTCGATCATCTGTCTCATCGCTAGAGGAATCGCAACAGATTTATACCTTCGATCAATTGCTGCAACGCTACGGTCAAGGGAAAGGATGCGAGATTTGTAAGCCTGCGGCAGCGTCTATTTTAGCGTCGGTGTGGAACGAGTGCATTCTGAATCCGCCTCACGTCGGGCTACAAGATACCAACGATGCCTTTCTTGCTAACATCCAGCGAGATGGCACGTATTCTGTTGTCCCTCGTGTTCCGGGCGGCGAAATTACACCCGATCAACTGATCGTCTTAGGCGAAGTTGCCAAAGAATTCAACTTGTACTCCAAAATTACCGGCGGACAGCGAATCGATTTGTTTGGGGCAAGAGTCGATCAGCTTCCCCACATTTGGGCACGGTTGATCGAGGCAGGATTTGAGTCGGGACACGCTTACGGAAAAGCATTGCGAACGGTGAAATCGTGTGTTGGCAGTACGTGGTGTCGCTTTGGGGTGCAGGATTCAACCTCGCTCGCGATCGCGCTGGAGTTACGTTACCGAGGATTACGCGCCCCGCATAAACTCAAGAGTGCGGTTTCGGGTTGTACTCGTGAATGTGCAGAAGCTCAAAGCAAAGATTTTGGCATCATTGCTACCGAAAAAGGATGGAATCTTTACATCTGCGGCAATGGCGGCATGAAGCCCCAACACGCCCAACTACTAGCAGCAGATTTAGACAAGGAAACCCTGATTCGCTATATCGATCGATTCCTCATGTTCTACATCCGCACCGCGAATCGTCTCGAACGAACTGCGACTTGGTTTAACAAGTTAGAGGGCGGTATGGAGTATTTGCAGCAAGTCATCATTGAAGATTCGTTGGGCATTTGTGCAGAACTTGAGGCGGAAATGGCGCATCAAGTCGCGACTTACGATTGCGAATGGAAAGCCACGATTAACGATTCAACAAAGCTACAGCGCTTCCGTCACTTTGTGAATTCAGATCAGCGCGATCCAAATGTGATTCGGGTAGAAGAACGGGGTCAGTTGCGCCCCGCCTATGAGCATGAGCGGCAACTCTTAACGATTGGTCAGTCCTAAACTTTGGCCCTACCTATCGTCGCGCATCTCAAGCGATGTGTCCTGTTTTAGAACCGTTCTCTTAAACACGTTATCTCTCCTAAATTATGCAAGCCATCACCAATCAATCGACTGCAACGCGTTGGATTACTGTTTGTGCCTTGAATGACATTCTGCCGAATACAGGCGTTTGTGCTTTGGTGAATGACCAGCAAGTCGCAATTTTTCGGGTCGGAGAGGAAGACCTTTATGCGATCGCGAACTACGACCCGTTCAGCAGCGCCTATGTTTTGTCACGGGGAATTGTGGGCGATCGCAATGGCATTCCTAAAGTAGCTTCTCCGGTTTATAAGCAAAACTTTAATCTGGCTACTGGAGAGTGTTTAGATAACGCCGAAGTTCGTGTGCCTACGTTTTCAGTTCGTGTTGTGGATCAGCAGGTTCAAGTTGGGAGTACTCAACTCTAACTTTCGTGTAGAAATAGACCCTAAAGATTAGAGATTAGAGCTAGGTGCAGAAGAGCAGGTATTTCAGGATATCTGCTCTTTTCATCTTTTTAGACCAGAATCGCCGCTTCATCGACTGGTTAGCTGGCTGACTACGATGATTTCAGTTTAACTTCAAACTCCATTTTGGAACGGTAAAAGCAAACATCAAATTCAAGAAAGAAGTTTGTCTGACCCAAGATTAACGGTGTGTTTGGACGTTTCACCCATGCAAAGAGTAATTCAATTAGTGGAAATTCTCCGATTCGGACGGTTCCTTCGGAGTTGCGCTTTGCGCTAAGCGTCCCAAGTTCCACTCAACTGAAGACTGAGTTCGTAGGGTAAAACATTAACCGCAGCTCCGCTATACTACTAGCCCAATTGCTTCAACTCTCTGATCTTCTCGATGCAGCAATAACGGAAGTCTTGGCAGACTGTCAAACTCGTTTTGGGCTGGACTAGTGGTTAAATATTGGAGTCGCATATATCATTACTGATCCGCATCCGACTTACTTGAAGGCGTCCATCAACACTGCACCTGCCCCAAAGCAATTATAGGGAGTGGGTAAGTCTAGGTTTTGAAGGGTTCCAATGGCGCAATGTCTTCAGTCGTCTCCAAGGCCTCAACTAGAATCCGAATTAGTTTAAGCTTTTCTACTGCGGAGAACTGCCGCGCCGCAGGAAGTACTTCTGCAAATGCCATATCATAAAATCCTTATTTCTAGAATTTCATGCTTCTAGTTTACTCAATTCCAGATGAATCAAGCTCAGGGCGCATCATCAGATTGTAATTTACGAACAGCTAAGCTCGACTTTATCCAAATGCCGAAGCTCAGAAGCAGCAATGGTTCTGGCGTGTCAACTTGGCTCTAGACTTTTCCAGATATCGGCTAAACCGTAGACACCTCAGAAAGTTTGAGAGCCTGTCTGCAATCCAGACATCGCGGCAAATGCCTCTAATTTCGAATGGATAAAGTCGAGCTTAGTAAGGTGTGCCACAGCGAGCCTGTAGATCTGCTTCAGCCAACCCAAAGTTTTGCTGTCGGCATAGCAAAACTTGTGCGGTGCGCTGCTGCGCGTAAAGGCGATGGACAAACCAGCCAATGGGTGCTCCCGCAACCATACCAAGCACAAAACCTATGAGTAGACTGGAGAGCAGATTTTTTCGAGTAATCTTGCGTTCTGAATGCCGATGGGTAACCGGAGTTTCTTGCATTGGAGTAGCTGTCCAAATCTAGGGTATTACACCGTTAATTGAAGAAAAAAACCAAGTGTAGAGCATCCTTCTATCTACAGACATGTGTAGCGTTCCAAGGTAGATATGACAGTCATCAATAATCACTGATAATCACTGTTTATTCTGGATTAGTCTCGATACCGCATCACATAGTGCGGAGAGACATTCTTCCATTGATTGACCTGAAGCGATTAATTTGGCACAAGTCCAAAATATGACAGTGAAGGTGTCAGTCACTAGCAGGTTAGTGAGGGTAGTGAAAGGGTATTGAAATAGTTGCAGCGAATCTAAGTTAGTCTACTTTTCGATAGAGCTTATCTAGCGGCGATAACTCTTGGTAGCGAGCAGAATGCTCAGTGAACTTAATTGATTCTTGTCGCCCTAATCCTAAAATTCCGAATGAGCATAGACTGTCGTAGAAAAGATTGTGAACTCGCGTTTGCAGGGTTTGATTAAAGTAAATTAAAACATTGCGACAGCAGATGACGTTGAATTCGTTGAATGAACCATCTGTAACCAAATTGTGTTGTGCAAACACAATATTTCTTTTAAGTGATGCCCTAAGGATGGCTTCTTCATAAGCTGCCGTGTAGTATTCAGAAAACGATCGCACTCCCCCCGACTTTAGATAAAGTTGGGTATAGGCTTTCATCATCCGCAACGGGTACATTCCTTGTTTCGCGGTTTGCAGTACCTGTTCATTGGCGTCTGTGCCGTAAAGCCGACAGCGATCGTAGAGTCCTTCCTCTTGCAATAAAATTGCCATTGAATAAACTTCTTCTCCAGTCGAGCAGCCTGCGTGCCAAATGCGAATAAAGGGATAGGTTCGCAAGATGGGAATGACATGATTTCGGAAGGCAAGGTAAAAGCTTGGATCGCGAAACATGGAGGTGACATTTACCGTCAAGCTGCGAACGAACCGATCGAAACACTCTCGATCGTGCAGAACGCGATTTTGCAAGGCTGAGACAGTGGATAAATTTTCAGCCGTTAAGAAGCCAGTGATTCGCCGCTTAATAGAAGACGGCGCATAGTTGCGAAAGTCATATCCGTAATAGCGATAAATGCCTTCTAACAGCAGATGAATTTCAACTTCTTCTAAGGGTGCGGGGTCAGAAGACATAGAATTTGCTATTGATACAACCAGACCCGCAATAGAGAAATTAACTGCTCAGAATCAACAGGTTTCATGATGTAGTCTGAGGCCCCCGCTTCAATGCATTTTTCGCGATCGCCCTGCATCGCTTTAGCCGTTAGCGCAATGATCGGCAGTGTCGCAAACTGATTGGCTTGGCGAATCGTTTGCATCGTTTCATAGCCATCCATTTCTGGCATCATGATGTCCATCAGCACAATGTCGATGTCTGGGTGCGCTTGCAGAACATCAATTCCATCGCGACCGTTTTCTGCATACTCTACCTGCATTTGGTAGCCTTCGAGCAAGCTAGTGATTGCGAAAATATTGCGGACATCATCATCGACAATTAGCACTTTCTTGTTGGCTAAAACTGGATCAATTTGGCGGAGCGACTCTAACATTTGGCGCTTGGGTTGCGGCAAGTTTGACTGCACCCGATGGAGAAAAATGGACGTTTCATCTAAAAGCCGTTCTGGCGATCGCACATCTTTCACAATAATGGTTTCGGCGAGTCGCTTGAGTTGTGTTTCTTCTTGACGGGTTAGCTCTTTGCCCGTGTATACAATAATCGGTAGGTCAGCTAACCGCTCTTCCTGCTTAATCTGCTCAATCAAGTCAAGCCCGTTGATGTCGGGTAAGCCTAGATCTATTACAACACAATCAAACGGATACGTTTGTAATGCTTCAATCGCTTCTGCTCCTGTGTGAACAGCAGTGCTCTTGACATCTCCGTTACCAATCAATTCGATAATGCTTTGAGCTTGTACCACGTCATCTTCGACAATTAGTAAATTTCTAACGCGGCGTTCAATAAAGTGTTTGATATCGGTTAGTACTTGCGACAATGCTTCGGGCGAAATTGGTTTAAGGAGATACGCGATCGCACCAGATTGCAACCCGCGCTGACGCTGGTCATCACTGGAGAGGACGTGAATTGGAATGTGGCGACTGTTCGGATCGCGTTTGAGCCGATCTAACACCATCCATCCGTCGCCGTCGGGAAGATGGATGTCGAGCAGAATGGCATTGGGTCCGAACTGTTGCGCTAAGGCTAACCCGGTTTGGCTTCGCAGCGCCACTAATCCTTTAAAGCCCTGCTGCCGCGCCATGTCTAGAAGAATTTTGGCAAATTTGACATCATCTTCAATAATTAGCAGAACGCAATCGCCCGGTTGAATCAAGTCGCGATCGTCCGGAAGTTCAGGGTAGGATGGCGGTTGAATGACTTGGGAAGGTTGAGGCAGGTTAGAGCGGGCAAGTGAAGCGTCTCGATACGTGGTTGCGGGTGACGCTTCAGTGCTCAACGCTTGTCGAGCACTGACTTCTGGTTGGACGTTGAGTGCTAAGTCGTCTCGGTAGAGCTGAGGGAGAGACAGCGTAAACGTGCTACCTTGCCCTAGTTGGCTGACCAATCGCAGTTCTCCGCCCAGCAAGGACGCAATTTCGCGGCTAATCGATAAGCCCAACCCAGTTCCGCCATAGCGACGGCTAGTTGTCCCGTCTACTTGCTGGAAGGCTTCAAATATAATCTTTTGTTTGTCGGCAGGAATTCCAATGCCCGTATCGCTGACGACAAATAAAATCGTCGCATTACTCATGTCATAGCCTTGCTCAACTGAGTTTTGAGTACTGCTAATTTGTAAGGTCACGCTGCCTTGCTCAGTAAACTTGAATGCATTAGACAATAGGTTCTTCAACACTTGCTGCAATCGTTTTGCATCGGTTACGATCGCGGGGGGCAACTGTTCGTCTAATGTGATCGCAAAGGTCAAGCCTTTTTCGTTAGCAACCTGTCGAAAGGTACGCTCCAACCCATCTCGCAATTCGGTAAAGGAGAGGGCTTCGATGTTGATAGAAAGCGTTCCTGATTCAATTTTTGCCAGGTCGAGAATGTCGTTAATGAGCATCAACAAATCTTGTCCAGACGCATGAATCGTTTGGCTATATTCCACTTGTTTTCTGCTTAAGTTACCTTCTGCGTTATCGGATAGCAGCCGCGCTAAAATCAGCAAGCTATTGAGCGGTGTCCGCAACTCGTGGGACATATTCGCTAGAAATTCTGACTTGTATTTAGAGGAGAGAGCGAGTTGGTCTGCTTTCTCTTGCAGTGCTAATCTTGCTTGCTCAATTTCATCATTTTTGTGTTCTACTTCACGTTTTTGCGCTTCTAACGATTCAGCTTTCTCTTCTAATTCTGCGTTCAGTTGCTGTAACTCGTTATTGGAACGTTTTAATTCTTGCTGTTGCTGCCTTAGTAATTTTTCTGATACTTGCAGTGCTTTTGCTTGCGTGTGCAATTGGTCATTGCTCTCTTCTAGCTCTTCTTGCTGAGCTTGCAGCTCTTCGGTCAGCGACTGAGCCTCTTCTAAGAGTTCTTGCTGGCGCATAGTTGCTGCGATCGCAGCCAGCACCACTCCAATTGTTTCACTCATTTGATCCAACAATTGGAGGTGAATGTTGCTAAATTGATGAAATGATGCCAATTCCATCACTGCAATGACTTGCTGCTCAAATACGATCGGCAGCACCACAATGTTGAGCGGCTTTGCCTCACCCAATCCAGACCCAATCCGAATGTAATCACTCGGAACTTCGGTGAGCAAAATACGCTGCTTCTCTAGCGCACATTGTCCGACCAAGCCTTCCCCAAGCTGAAACTGATTGCCTAAATGTTTGCGCTCTTGGTAGGCGTAGCTACCCCGCAATTGTAAAACTGGCTTGCCATCAAAAGTCTCGACAACGTAGAACGCGCCCTGCTGGGCGTTAACCAATGGCACAAGCTGAGATAAAACAGAACGGGCAACCGTTTCAAGCTGTCGCTGTCCTTGCAGAAGTTGGCTTAACTCAGCAATGTTTGACTTAAGCCAAGTTTGCTCTTCGTTACGTGAGGTGGTCTGCCGCAAATTCGCGATCATTCGGTTGAAATTACGAGTGAGAACCCCGATTTCATCGGCGCGATCGCTCTTTGGCAAACTCGCGTTCAGATCACCCTCGGCAACCGCTTTGGTTAGATCAGACATGCGCTCTAGCGGGTTGGCAATGTTGCGCGTCAGTAGAATGCCGAGAACGATGAACAGACCCAAAGAAATTGGAATGCCATAAATAATGCTGTCTAATGTGTTTCGAGCGGCTAACTGAGCATTTTGAGTGCGTTGCACAAGAAGACGGCCCTCTCTAGCTTCCATTGTTGCAATGGTACGGCGAATGTCCTCCATCGCATTTTTGCCGAGATTCGTGCGGACCCATTGAACCGATGCATCTAATCCTTTGGTTTGCCGCAATTCAATTCCGGCCTGCAACGCCTTCATTCGGGTCGCAATTAAAGGTTCTAGAGCATTAAGGCTGGCTTGTTGACTAGGATTATCTTGCGTTAGCTGCCGTACTGCTTCGAGCTTCTGGTCTAGCCCTTTGGTAGCGTTCTCGTATGGCTGGAGATACTGCTTATCACCCGTTAGAAGATAACCTCGTTGCCCTGTCTCTGCATCTTGCACTAGCGCCAAAACGTCCTTAAGATTGTCCAGTGCATCATGGGTATTCTCTTCCCACTGTCTTGCCTCAACGAATTGATTGGTTCCTCGATAGGCAACGACCCCGATCGCGGCAAAGATTGCTAAGCCAAGGGTAAAGCCTGCCCCAATTTTGGTTCCAATTTTTAGGCGATTCAACATGTCAAATACAAGATTCAGTGTTGCTTCACTCGTCTATTGTATTACTAACGCTAAATATGTGATTAACGCCAATACGAATGTGAGATCAAGTTGCAAGATCAAGCATTAGCTCCATTGTAAGCATCTGAATTGCTGATCAGTCCTCCTAAAGAGGTAGCCCCTTGACCCGTCTGAGTTCATCCTCTCTAAGGCAAACTTCAAAGCACATTACCATGCCACCCAGAGTTTCATGAATTGAGAGATTTGCTCCACCTGCGGCGGAATCTGCTCGCGTCTGCCATTTCAAAAATTGCTCTTTGGTCAAATTATCGGCAAAAATTCCCACTCGCAAGCTGATCTTTGCTCCAGCGAGCAGCATCAGGGTTGTACAGCCCGAAAAGCTAAACCCTGAGTCTTGCATATTCCCGTCTTGAGATAACGCAACGACATTTTGCCCTAGCTGGAGTTTGTGAGTCCGAATGCCTGGGTTAGGAATTGGATTCGGCGGAATACGAATGATTAATGCTCCCATGACATCAATCGTGGCATTTGGATCGCTAGCTTGTACCGCGCCCTGAACGTAGGTAGAGCCGCAGATGATAACGCGTCCCGCCTGCTGAACCAAGACTTCTCCCGTTGGAGCGTTGAGGATTCAGTGCCTCATCCCCAACGCGGTTACTAGCGATTTTGCTCAGCCTAGCAATGTTGTAGCGCGTCACCTTGCCCGCGATCCTTCGGAGCTTGGTGGAGCCAATCGCCCTAAACAGTGGCAGCACGCTGTTAATCGCAAATTCTGCTCAAGCAGACCCACTTTTAGCTGAAGTATCTTCCACAGGTTTTATTTCTTAACGACACACCGTGTTTTAGTGTAGTCGTCGTTTCTAGAAACGAGACAGTCTGCCGCTAGATTGCGCCCACTAACCGACCGTTTGTCGCAAATCGCTTCGACACGGCTTCCCGATAGACCGCTTCATACCCATCTACCATTTGCTCGACACCAAACTTTTGATTAACGTGCGATCGACAAGCTCTGCGACGAATAGAATTAATCTTGTCAAGAGCGGCAACGCACTCATCCACGCTGTCACACAAAAATCCTGTTTCGCCGTGTTTGATCAGTTCGGGTGCTGAACCTCGTCTCAGCGCAATCACTGGTGTTCCGACGGCCATGGACTCTACCATGACTAGTCCAAACGGTTCGCGCCAAGTGATCGGAAAGAGAGTAGCGACGGCGTTCCCCAGCAAAGCATTCTTTTGGACATGATTTGCCTCTCCTAAATACTCAATTTGCTTGCCATCGATGTGGGGGCGAATCGCCTCTTCAAAGTAATCGACATCGACTCGATCGACCTTACCCGCCATCTTCAAGTGCCATCCCGATCGCTGAGCAATCTCAATCGCTAAATGAGTTCCTTTTTCTGGAGAAATACGACCTAAAAAGGCGAGATAGGGCGGATCAGAAGGCGCAGCATAGAACTCGTGAGAGGCTAAATCGATCCCGTTATAGACCGTTGACACATAGTTCAGGTTCAAACGTGGCTCTCGCTGCGTATTGGAAATGCTGATGTAGGGTTGCTCACGCGCATAGGTAAAGAGCTTTTCATTATCGGGTGTAAACACCCCATGGAGAGTGTGAACGGTCGGCGTTTTAACCAACTTAGCCATCGGTAAAGCCGCACATCCAATATGAGAATGAATTACATCAAACTGTTGAGCGCGATCGTAGAGCCGCCCCAACTGCAACATCTCATAAATAGGATGCTCGTTAACGCTGGGGTCAAGCCGCAGCGCATGAGGATGCACAGATTCTAGCTGAGCTAAAGTTTGCGAGTCGCCCGATGCAAAGAGGGTTACATCATGCCCACGCCGCACCAATTCATCGGTCAGCAAGCTAACAACAAGCTCAATTCCACCATACGCAGGGGGTGGAACGCTTTCCCATAAAGGGGCAATCTGGGCAATCCGCATGTTCTATCTCCAAATTTTGTAGTGAATTTAACTAGTAAATTTAGCAAACTACACTCAACACTATGCCTTTGGGCTGGGATGGGCATCCTGCCTGAGAAGGAATGCTTTACCAGATAAATACGGTTTCGTACTAAAGTAACGTTTTTATGCAACTTTTAGGAGTAGCAATACTATAGATCTTCAGATCTTCTGCATGAGTTCTAACGCTCTAATCTGATTGCTAACACATTCATACAGAAGATCCAACCAGCACTGACTATGGTTGAATAGAAACGTTTAACTTATAAGTCGATGCGTCTCCCGTAGCAACAACATCAATGATGTACGTTCCATTGTCATTTAGCTTGCCGCTCCAACTAGAAGCACCGCTCTGATAGCGCTGAATTGGGCTGCCTTGAGGATCGATCAGCGTTAGCAGAACCGTTTGATTGGGGGACTCGACGGAAATTGTGCCATTCTGCCCAGCAGAGGCCACAAAGGTATAGCGATCGATTGCTTTACTGGCAAGATTTCCGTCAACGCTGGTTGAGGTACTGCCAGCAGGGAAGGTGATCTGACCGCGATTACGGTTGCCATCGGTGCTGGGTGAAGCTTGGGCAGGAGATGAGTCTGGAGAAGCACTGGTAGGCACTTGAACGGCTGGAGCATTATTTGGAGCCGCATTATTTGGAGCCGCTTTAACAGCCGCTTGAGGCGGCGGCGGCGGAAGTTGGGACGGGGTAGCTTCGGGGGTAACGGCAGTAGGCGGATTGGATGGGGCGCATCCGACAAGCACCGCAAAGCTCAGACTCGCACTACACAGGCTGCTAAGAAGGTTTTGCTTTAGAATCGATTTCATTCACTCATCTCCTAGAATTCAGATGTCTCAAATGCTGTATGACTCATCTTTCATAGGTCACAACAGCTTTTCCTGATGGTTTATCAGATTATGATGACATGCTGGCTCCGTTGAGTGGTTTAGTTTTATCTTTGTTTAGCTTCATATTTGTCGATGCAAATCAAATTGCAGATCAAATTTATGTTCAGCCTAGTTTCACTGAATTCCAAAAGGGCACTAAACAGAAATACTAAACAGCTATGAAAGGCTCAGACCCCTAGCCGCAGAGCTTCTCATCAGTCGTAGGTGGGCATTAAGGTTCGGTCTGGAGAATGATGTCTTGCGATCGCCAAACCCGTAATCTGAAAGCTTCTCTTGAACTAATATCGAGATGGGCTTCTGTGTAGAGCTAGGCTTTGCGTTGAGCACATTTCAGTAGATGGTTCTAGAACGTGCTGCAATTTGTACGTTTACCTATTTAGTGACCTATTTGAATTGAGAGGTTTGTGATGGATATTTCCAAAATTAAAGAGAACCTTGCTGTTTATGCCGAAGGACGGGGAGGACTAGATGGCGCATCGGACGTACATATCGGTAATGTCGATGGGTTAGAAGGCGATCAGTACGTTAAATTTACAAAGCACAGTAAGCAGGGTGCTCCCCAAAGCGAACCTTCCTGGTTTCCCGTTTCTTGGATTCGGGCAGTGGATGAGAGCGCGGTTTTCCTCAACAAGAACATTGATGAAGTCACGTCAGAATTGATGGATCAATCTCCCGGCGCTTAAAGGTTTTGAGCATCGGTGTTGCGATGCTCTACTTTGCCAGCTTAATTATTAGATCACTAACCAATTGATTGCTGATCTGATTGCTAATTCACCCGTTCGATGATGGAGGTCAGGGTGCTGCGATCGCGATTCGCCACTAGTTCAGAGGGGGTTGCTTGAGCCGTTCCCCATTGTCCAACGAGCGATCGCAGCAGCGTTTCTTGTCCAGCGCGGAAGCCGTCTAGATTTGAGCCTCCGCCGTTCATCACCACAAACCAAACGACGCCTTTTTGACGGGTTGGAAACGCACCTGCTAAGGCGCTTACGGCGTCTAAACTGCCAGATTTTGTCACAGTTTGCGCGGGTAGGTTGCGCGTTTCAAGAATTCCGGTATCTTGTCCGACGACCGCAAAAATATCTGCGATCGTCATCTGTTTTGGCTCAAGATACCGCTCGATCGCGAGAAACATAGAGCAGACTGCACGAGGAGAAATTCGGTTTTCGACGGCTAAGCCTGAGCCGTTGACCAATGCAACTTCGGCTTGGGGAACACCAGCCGCTTGGGCAGCTTTATAGGACACAACTTTTGCGCCCCCGACCGAACTTGCAATGATCTCCGCCATTAAGTTATTGCTGTAGCGGTTCATTTTCTTGAGCAGTTCTGCAACTGGTAGGGACTGGTGCTTTAGCAGGGGCCTGAAGCTGTCTGGAGGAGTGGATGCCACCTGGACATTACCTGCGATCGCAACTGTAGGTTTCGCCGTTCCAGCAGGCAGGGTTTGATATTGCTCTGCGACTTCCCCTGACCACGTTCTAGAGTCTAAGCTTTGCTTCAGCAATGCCCCGGATTGAGCCGGATCGACCTCGAAGTTCATAAAGAAGCGACCGACGACGATTAGCTTGCCAGTAACTTGCTTGATCTGCATTTGGTTTAGAAGATTGCCAACTGCGATCGCTTCTTCCCATACGAAAAATGGGTCGTTATTACCAACGACAATGAGATCACCTTTGACAATGCCATTCTCAACGCTGCCGTTTGTGCCAATTAGCGTTTCAAACCGATGATCCACCCCAAAGGTTTGCAGTGCTGCGAGCGAGGTTGCGACTTTTGTGAGAGATGCGGCTGAGAGTGGAGTCGTACCTTGGTGATTCGCCAGTAAGGTGCTACCCGATTGCATCCAGACGCCCTGATCTTGTCCCGAATAGCCCTGCGCTGCTAACTTACTCAAGTATTGCTTGACGGTCTCCGAGGTTTGAGGATCGGGCGTGCCGATCGGGGCGGCAAGCGGGCTTTGTGGTACGGGAGGCAAGACAGTTTTATTAACGGCGCTCTCAGCAGGATTAACGGTTGCGGCGGTTGGGTTGCGATCGTTGGCGCAACCACTAGTAATAAGCAGAGAGCCAGCGAGAAGAATTTGGAAGATCCGGTTTTGATAGCGAAGCTCAAAGACGTTGGGCATAAGAAAAAGGGGGATAATTTCCTGGTTAGCCAGGATTTGCACAAAGCTTTCGGGGGTTGCGTAAGTCCTATCAGCAATACAGCTTAGCGTAAATACTCGCTTTCCTACTTTCCAAGCTTGTTGCCAATTTTAATCTGAGGGAATGGCTCTTAGATTGGCAGGTAAACGGTTCAGAAGCTCGCTATTTGGGTGGTAAATTTCTTTGGTTGAGTCCCCAATTGTCTAGATGTTGGGTCAAAGATTAGCTCCTTGTCCCGTGTTGGGGACATTCTAAAAAACAGATTTTCTTGATGTTTATAGTAATGTTCAGAGAATTATTCAATGTGTTGGTTGCGGCGTAGAGGATGGTATTACGAGTTGCTTGCGCCGACTTTTCTCTTACTCAAAATAGACTAACAGAGCGTTGGACTTTTCACGGTCTGTTTTGTTGTAGAAATTAAAACCTTTGCATGTCTTAGACAGTTTTTACTCATGTTGTCACGATCACATCCTCAAAGAGCTTGTAATGCCTCATGAGATTCTTCCTAACATTACTCGTGGAACGGTTCAATGCTTTGAAGCTTGGCGAATCAATTGCAAAGCTTTGGTACCAATCTAAAAGCTTTGACCTCAGATCCTCAAGTTCCAGGTTCTTTACTTGAAAGATGAGGCTCGGAACTCGATGTTCCAAGTCCAGAAGGTGGAACTTCAGGCTTTTTGCTCGGAACTCCAGGCTCGGAACCTGGTCTTCCAGGCTCAGAAGGCGGAACTTCAGGCTTTTTGCTCGGAACTCCAGGTTCAGAACCCGGTCTTTCGCCTTCGCAACCCGAAACTCCAGGCTTTTTACCTGAAAGGTGTCGAAAAAGGAGCCGTTCACCTCTTCCGCCCCTTCCTCATTGCAGATTAATTTGCAAAGGCTCTAGCTACAGGCTAATTGCGGGGGAGTTTTTTGAAACTGGAATCTCGCAAAGAGCGCGATCGCGTCGATTCTATCCCGCCCTGAAGAGAATTTGAGACAAATCCTCACTCCGTATCTAAAAAGCCCAATCTGTCATGGAAACTGAGGCAAAATCTTAACTCAAGCTCAGAGCCAAGCTTCTGTGCGGGTATTCTACAGAAAGCGTATTTTCTCCCAAGCATGGATTCTTCTCAGCCCCCGTTCGTCCAGCCGCAACCAGCATCAGAGATACAAGCTTCGATGAAATTGCTCCTTCAGCAGATTTGGGGCTACTCCGACTTCCGATTCCCGCAGGGCGAAATTATTCAAACGCTGTTAACTGGACAAGATGCCTTAATCATTCTGCCAACGGGGGGCGGTAAATCAATTTGCTTCCAACTTCCAGCACTAATGCAATCGGGACTCACTCTAATCGTCTCGCCCCTCGTTGCATTGATGGAAAATCAGGTTCAAGACCTGAAACGGCGACGCTTGCCCGCCGCACTTCTGCATAGCGAGATGCCAAACGCAGACCGCAAGAAAGTGCTATGGGCACTAGAAACACAGCAACTTCGCCTGCTGTATTTATCTCCTGAAACCTTGTTGAGCGCTTCTGTGTGGCAGCGGCTCTGTGCCCCTAACCTCAAAATCAACGGCTTAATGGTAGACGAGGCGCACTGCCTTGCTCAGTGGGGAGAAACCTTTCGCCCTGCCTACTACCGATTAGGAGCCGTTCGTCCTGCACTGTTGCAACACAAACCGCCCGGAACTCGCATCGCGATCGCAGCCTTTACCGCCACCGCCGATCCGATCACGCAACAAACCATTCAACGAGTCCTCCGCCTCGACGCCCCTAATCTGTTCCGCCTCAGTCCCTACCGCTCTAATCTATCGCTCAACGTCCAGTCAGTTTCAACCCCAAGAGGACGCCGCCAGCGCTTATTTCAGTTCATCCAGGCTCAAGGTCAGCAACCTGGATTAGTCTACGTTCGGACACGGAGCGACAGCGAAGCCCTAGCCGCTCAATTGCAGCAGCAAGGCTACCGGACGGCTGCCTACCATGCTGGACTTGGAGCGATTGGCTCTGCCAAGCTCCCTTGGATCGCTTCCTCCAAAACTTGCGCCTCTGGTGCGAATCGCCGCCAAATTGAACACGATTGGCTCAGTGGCAAATTGCAGTTTGTAGTGTGCACAAACGCTTTCGGAATGGGGATAGACAAGCCCGACTTGCGATGGATTGTGCATTATCACGCGCCGTTGCTGCTCAGCGAATATGTGCAGGAAATTGGACGGGCTGGACGAGATGGCAAACAGGCGATCGCGCTTACCCTAGCGAGCAATTGGCTTGATCCAGACGACAAAAAGCGTTGGGACTTCTTTCAGCGTCAAGCGCGATCGCAGATCCAATCGGCTCAACAACTGGCTCAAAAAATTCCAACTGAGGGATCAGTAGCAGATGTTTCCAAACAGTTTAAAGAGGGTGCCATCGCGCTGTCTCTGCTGCACAGTAGCGGCAACCTCACCTGGAGCGATCCCTTTCATTACAAAATCAATGTGACTCGAAATACGAAGAACAACGCAACCTTAAACTCTGCACAACCCATGCGAACCTATCTCACGACAAAAGGTTGCCGCTGGCAATTTCTGCTCTCTGCCTTTGGGTTTGAGGCAGAAGCCAAAGCGTTCCACTGCGGACAGTGTGATTCGTGTCAAAAGCGCTAGAACCGATTGAAATAGATATTGAGATGGAAAGATTAGGACTCAAGCAAGAGGTTATGATTGGCAACGCTCTGTTTTGAATCAAAGATTTCTTGAAGGCAAAGTCTTTTTAGGTTAATCAAAGACGCCAACCATACTTACAGCACGAGTTACAGCACGAAGCGTAATCATATCTATACGGTAAACCCAACATCGTTCAAATTTTCAGCTATCGGGAACCACAACAGCCCTGTTACGGTTTGCCTCAATGCCGCGAGCGCGCTCCCCCTATACAGTAGATACATACAGACAAGGCAGTTGATTCACACCACTGAGATGAACAACCTCCTGTCTTCTACCCTCTCTTTAAATGACTCTAAAAGGTGACTGTAATGATGACTCTCCGTTGGCAACCTTGGCAAGAAATGGAAGCTGCTCGGCGTCAATTTGACCGCATGTTTGAAGACCTAGTGCCGACTCGCGAAGCGCTGCTTAAGTCTGAGCATTGGTCTCCGGCAGTTGAACTCGCGAGTACAGACACTGAGTTCACTCTCCGCGCTCAACTTCCTGGAATCGATGCCAAAGATCTCGATGTCCAAGTCGGTCAGAAGGCAGTTTCCATCTCCGGTGAACACAAATTCGAGAAGACCGAAAATAACGGCTACTTCCGCTCGGAGTTCCGCTATGGTACTTTCCAGCGCGTGATTCCGCTTCCTGCTCCCGTACAGAACGAGCAGGTCAAAGCTGAGTTCAAAGATGGCATCTTGACTCTGACCCTGCCCCGGCTGCAAGCGGTCAAGCCCTCGGTTGTGAGAGTGAACTTGCTAGGCGATGTCGCTCCTGAAGCTATCGCTCCTGCTGAAACGGCTCAACCTGAAGCAATTAGCACAGAGCGCAATTCTGTAGAAACCGCAGACGTGACTACCGAAACGACAGGTGACGCTTGGCAGAGCTAAGCTTCCGAAGCGGGGTCGATTGGGCTGATAAGCTAGATAGAGAGGCTGTTTCAGCCCTTTCTTCCCCTTACGCCCCCCTCTCACCCCACCAAGATAGGTTCGGTAAATACCCCTTCATGGAAGTGCCGAACCTGAACAGTATATAAGGAGGGGGATTTGTGTTGCTTCAGGCAATTAGGTTTTACTCTTTCGCAAACCCGTTTGAGTCCGCGCCGCCCTCCTGCTTCTGGCACGACTCGCCAATCCCCAAAGTTAACTCGCTGATTTGATGGAGCCAAAGCACAGATATGGCAAAGGTTGTTGGAATTGATTTAGGTACGACAAACTCGTGTGTTGCAGTCATGGAGGGTGGCAAGCCCACTGTCATTGCTAACGCAGAAGGGTTCCGCACGACCCCCTCGGTTGTGGCATTTGCAAAAAACGGCGATCGCTTGGTCGGTCAAATTGCTAAGCGCCAAGCCGTGATGAACCCTGAAAACACGTTCTATTCGGTAAAACGCTTTATTGGTCGTCGATTTGATGAAGTGACGCATGAAGCCACCGAAGTTTCTTACAAAGTGATTAATGCAGGCGGTAACGTCAAGCTTGACTGTCCTGCGGCGGGTAAGCAGTTTGCTCCCGAAGAAATCTCCTCGCAAGTACTTCGCAAGCTGGTTGAAGATGCCAGCAAGTACTTGGGCGAAACCGTTACCCAAGCCGTGATTACGGTTCCGGCTTACTTCAACGACTCGCAGCGTCAAGCGACGAAAGACGCTGGAAAGATCGCGGGTGTTGAAGTCCTGCGGATTATCAACGAGCCGACGGCTGCATCGCTAGCCTACGGTCTCGACAAGAAGAGCAACGAAACGATCCTCGTCTTTGACTTGGGTGGTGGTACGTTTGACGTATCCATCCTCGAAGTGGGCGATGGTGTGTTTGAAGTGTTGGCGACCTCTGGTGACACTCACTTGGGTGGTGACGACTTCGACAAGAAGATCGTAGATTACCTAGCGGCTGAGTTTCAGAAGGCAGAAGGCATTGACTTGCGGAAAGACAAGCAAGCCCTACAGCGTCTAACTGAAGCCGCTGAGAAGGCAAAAATGGAGCTTTCCAGCGTCACTCAAGCTGAGATCAACTTGCCGTTTATCACCGCAACGCAAGACGGTCCGAAGCACCTCGACACAACGCTAACACGCGGCAAGTTTGAGGAGTTGTGTGCCGATCTCTTCGATCGCTGCCGCATTCCTGTTGAAGCCGCTCTCCGCGATTCTAAGCTCGACAAGAGCAAGATTGACGAAGTGGTTCTTGTTGGTGGTTCGACTCGGATGCCAGCAGTACAAGATGTTGTGAAGCGCGTCCTTGGCAAAGCTCCCAACCAGACTGTGAACCCAGATGAAGTCGTTGCTGTTGGTGCAGCAATCCAAGCGGGCGTCTTGGCTGGCGAAGTCAAAGACATTCTGTTGCTAGATGTGTCTCCGCTCTCTCTCGGTGTTGAAACTTTGGGCGGCGTGATGACCAAGATTATTCCTCGCAACACCACGATTCCGACCAAGAAATCTGAAGTGTTCTCGACAGCAGTAGATGGACAGAGCAACGTGGAAATTCACGTGCTGCAAGGTGAGCGCGAGATGTCGAACGACAACAAGAGCCTTGGAACCTTCCGTCTAGACGGCATTCCTCCGGCTCCACGTGGCGTTCCTCAGATTGAAGTGACTTTTGACATCGACGCAAACGGCATCTTGACCGTCTCGGCGAAGGATAAGGGCACTGGCAAAGAGCAGTCGATCAGCATTACGGGTGCTTCGACGCTACCCAAGGATGATGTTGAGCGGATGGTGCGCGATGCAGAACAAAACGCATCGACCGACAAAGAGCGGCGTGAGCGCATCGACCTCAAGAACCAGGCTGACTCGCTAGCCTACCAAGCTGAGAAGCAGATGAGTGAGCTTGGCGATAAGGTTCCGGCAGACGACAAGACCAAGGTGGATGGATTGGTGAAAGATCTGCGCGAAGCGATCGCATCAGAAGATTTCGATCGGATCAAGACGCTCACCACCGATTTGCAACAAGCCCTCTACGGCATCACGACCAATCTGTATCAGCAATCAAGCGGTGGTGACGCTGCTGGACCTGATGCAGGCGCGGCTCCTGATGGTGGCGCAGCTCCAAGTGGCGATGATGTGATTGACGCTGACTTCACCGAGTCGAAGTAGTGAGCAGCCAGTCGCTAGAGTTCTAGCGATTGAGTTCTAAATCTTAAAAAGCTGGTGATTTCTGAAAGGAAGT
This sequence comes from Myxacorys sp., assembly GCF_059501405.1. Taxonomy (NCBI): domain Bacteria; kingdom Bacillati; phylum Cyanobacteriota; class Cyanophyceae; order Leptolyngbyales; family Leptolyngbyaceae; genus Myxacorys; species Myxacorys sp. Next base: position 5,958 of record NZ_JCACCM010000088.1, on the reverse strand, counting down.
CGCCAGCTTTTTGTTTAGGTTGGTCATTTGTTATTGGTCATCTATGATGTCTACAGGCTTGTTGCCTCATTGACAGCGCAATTTCGCAGGAACCGATTAGGGTACGCCACGCAAAGTTCCTGCGATCGCTGAAAATAGACCTTTAAGCTGTCTGCATCCCATGATCTTCGACTCAAATCACTATTGGCTCCGTAATGCTCACGTTCCAGCGTCTCTGATTATGAGCGGCAATAAATGGACAAGCCGCAAAGCCGCGAATGATGGCTTGCTGTTGGTCGATTTAGAAATTGTAGACGGGGCGATTTCAACAATTTTGTCTGCCGGAACTTACGATACCTATACTCACCCCTCGTTAGATCTCAAAGGTCGGATGGTGTGGGCCTGTTTTGTGGATTTGCACACTCATTTAGACAAAGGACACAGTTGGACTCGAACGCCGAACCCAGATGGTACATTCGATAGCGCTTTGATCGCCGCAAAATCCGACGCTAAAAAGTGGACTGCTGAAGATGTGTATCGCCGTATGGAATTTGGATTGAAGTGTAGTTATGTACATGGCACAAAAGCGATTCGCACCCACATTGATTCGTTTGGTAAACAAGGCGAGATGAGTTTCAGCGTGTTTCGAGACTTGAGAGAGCAGTGGCGCGATCGCATGATTCTCCAAGCCGTTTCGCTCGTTCCGTTAGACTATTTTCTTGCACCTGAAGGTGAAGCATTAGCAGATTTAGTCGCTCAATCCAACGGCATCTTAGGCGGTGTTGTTTACATGAATCCTGACATTGACCAACAATTATATCGAGTGTTTGCATTAGCGAAAGAGCGCAAGCTTCATCTTGACTTTCACAGCGATGAAACAAATGATCCAAATTCAATGACGCTACGATACATTGCTCAAGCCGTTCTGCGTCATCAATATAAAAGTAAAGTCGTTTGCGGACATTGCTGTAGTCTATCGGTTCAAGAAAATACTGAAGCTAATAAGACAATTCAACTAGTTAGAAAAGCTGGAATTGGAGTGGTAAGTTTGCCAATGTGTAATCTATATCTGCAAGGACGGCTGCCAAAGCAAACTCCTCGTTGGCGAGGCGTGACTTTATTGCACGAACTTAAAGCGGCTAAAGTTCCCGTTGCGATCGCATCGGACAACTGCCGTGATCCATTTTTCGCATTTGGTGATCATGATGCGTTTGAAGTTTTTAACATGTCCGTTCGCATTGCTCAACTCGATCATCCCTATGGAGACTGGGTGAATGCCATTACGTCAACTCCAGCCGATCTGATGGGATTACCAGATGTGGGACGAATTGGAGTTGGCCTGCCTGCGGACTTGATTATATTCAAGGCGCGAAACTACAGTGAACTATTGTCGCGATCGCAGCACGATCGAATCGTTCTAAGAGATGGCAAGGCGATCGAAACCGCATTACCCGATTATGCTGAGTTAGATGATCTATTCGTGAAGTAGTTTTAGGAGTTGTTTGTCATGAATATAAATCTACAAACCAATCTGTACGAAACAGATTATTTGAAATGGATTGAAACAACAGCCAAAAACCTAAAAGATCGCGATTACACCAGTATCGATTGGGACAACCTGATTGAGGAAGTCGAAGATACGGGGCGTAGTGAGCGTCGAGGGTTTGAGAGCAATCTCACAATTCTCTTGATTCATTTATTAAAGTGGCACTACCAGTCCGAAAAAAGAAGTACCAGTTGGCAAAGCAGCATTGCCGAACATCGCAGACGAATCCGAAAAGTATTGAAGGACTCGCCCAGCTTACAGTCATTTTTAGAAGAGATCATTCCTGAGAGCTATACAGACGCGATCGAGCAAGCCGCAATCCAAACAAGTTTGTCACCTGAAACCTTTCCTTTGACTTGCCCTTACTCAACGATCGAAATCCTAGATTCAAGTTTTCTGCCCGAATAATCCTATAGTTTAGATTATAGAAAGGCTTCGCCAGCATCATGACTTCAGCCACCCATCTAGACGCACTTCTGAGCGACCTCAACGGACTCGACCTCATCACTGAACCAAGCCAAGTCGCCAAGCTATCGCAGGACTACTATCACTTCAGCCCAGTCCTAACGCCACAACTGAAAGACAAAGTGGGCGATGTTGTAATTCGTCCAGCGAACGAAGCGGAAGTGCTCCGTGTGGCTCAGGCTTGTGTGAAATACAAGATTCCGCTGACCGTGCGAGGCGCAGGAACCGGAAACTACGGGCAGTGCATTCCGCTCGAAGGGGGCGTCATTTTAGATATGACCCGAATGGCCGCCGTGAAGTGGATGAAACCGGGTCTAGCGTGTGTGGAACCCGGAGCAAAGTTAGCCGCGATCGACAAACAGACGCGAGAAATCGGCTGGGAAATTCGTATGGCTCCCTCGACGTATCGAACCGCTACGATTGGGGGATTTATCGGCGGTGGCAGTGGCGGAATTGGCTCAGTGATGTACGGACAACTGCGCGATCGCGGCAATTTTTTAGCAGTTCGAGTCGTCACGATGGAAGATCAGCCGCGTGTGATTGAACTGCGCGGCGATGACGTTTACAAAGTGGCGCACGCCTATGGCACAAATGGCATTATTACCGAATTAGAAATTCCCTTAGCCCCCGCATATCCTTGGACAGAAATCATTGCGACCTTTCCTGATTTCATGAGCGCTGCACGATTTGGTCAAGCGCTAAGTGATGCTGATGGAATGCTCAAAAAATTGGTCTGTATTTGCCCTGATCCAATTCCAAACTATTTTGCGGCGCTAAAGAGCTATATTCCGACAGGAACCCATTGCGCTTTATTGATGGTTTCCGAAACATGTTTAGAGCCATTGAATGAATATGTGAAAGACTTTAATGGCACGATTACCTATCAAAAGAGTGCTCAAGATGCGAGTCGAGGAGTAATGCTTGCAGAATATTCTTGGAATCATACGACGCTTCATGCTCGCAGCGTTGATCCAACGATTACTTACTTGCAGACTTTGTTTCCAAACGATAAGAACCTAGAACTAATTGAGCACATGTATCATCATTTTGGAAATGAAATTATGATGCATTTAGAGTTTTTGCGCTATGGCGGAACTGCCCGTCCTGCATCGCTTCAGTTAGTTCGCTATTCTACAGAAGAACGCCTAAATGAGATTATCAAATATCACGAATCTAAAGGGGCTTATATCTTTAATCCGCACACCTATCTGATTGAAGATGGCGGTATGAAAACAGTAGATATGGCTCAACTTCAATTCAAACAGAAAGTTGACCCTTACGGATTGTTGAATCCGGGTAAAATGCGGGCTTGGCTAGAGAAGAACGAGAAGTAGAAAATGCTGTACAGATTGAAGCCGAGCAGAGCTAATCGAGGGCAAAGTCATGAGCTAACTCAGATCACTAAAATCTGAATCAATGTAAGAATTCGATGAAGCTATACTGCTGCTACATCAAAACTTTGTACTCATCAGAATCTTGTACTGAAGATGACACTACGGTTAATGGGCTAAAAAAATATTTGCAGATGTATTTTAGACTCACTCCACGGCTAAACTCCAGGTCTAATGCTTGGCTTGCCACAGTTTGTTAGGCGATCACTTCTACAAAAATAGACACTCATTATTAAGATTCTAAAAACGCTACCATTCTAAAAACACAGGAAATTTCAGAATCTGAGGCGTTTTAGCCTGTATTTTCGTCCTAAATCACAAACATGAATTGTGTAGAAAATTCACGTAAGAAAAACAATTAGTGTCAAACGGTATAAAACACGTTACATTGCCTGAGGTAATCTAAGTTCGTTGAAGTAAACAGCTTAGATTTAGATAAGGAAGGAATTTCTGAATCATTCGGATTAGGGGTGTAAGCCTCTGAATGAGCTAGTTGAGAAGTTGATGTCGTTAGGAGTGAAGTCTCAGCATGTTTGACTGTATCGTTGTCGGAGCCGGGCCCGCCGGAGGAACTGCTGCTTACCACCTCGCTAAGCGGGGACGCTCAGTGTTAGTCCTAGAAAAGGATGCTCTTCCCCGATATAAAGCATGTAGTGGTGGAGTGTCCCCTGCGATCGCGCAATGGTTTGATTGCGATTTCAGTCCTGTGATCTCTCGCAAAGTCAACACAATTCGCTACACCTGGAAACTGGGCGATCCGGTTAATGCAACGCTCAACACACCAGAGCCAATGTGGATGGTGCGACGTGATGAATTTGATCACTTCTTGATCAAACAAGCTCAGCAACTTGGTGCAGAACTGCGCGACAATACTGCCGTTACAGGCATCGAGTTTAAGGGCGACCATTGGCAAGTCAACACCACTGAAGGAACCTTAGAAGCCCGCTACCTGATTGCAGCGGATGGGGCGAAAGGTCCGATGGCAAAGTGGCTGGGCTTTAAGGAGCGCAAAACCCGTATGGGGGCCGTGATGGAAGTGCCTAATGCAGATAGCGGCGCAGCGCAGTTTGATTTTGGTATGGTCAAAAATGGCTTTGTCTGGAGTCTTCCCAAAGCGGATGGCTTCTCCGCAGGAACAGCAACATTTCGTGGCGGAGATGGCGTAGATCTCAAGGCCGCCCTGCTTGACTATGCCGCAGAAGCCAGAATCAACACGGCGGGCGCTCAAATTTATCAGCATCCGATCGCGTTTTGGGATGGTGATGAAACACTGCACACCCGGAATGCGCTATTGGCTGGAGAGAGTGCTGCGATCGTAGACCCAATGACGGCTGAAGGGATTCGCCCATCGATGTTTACTGGCATGAAGGCAGCCGAAGCCATCGATCAAGCATTGGCTGGCAATGCGAACGCGCTGGCCACCTACACCACCACGATTCAGCAGGAATGGGGGAGTGATATGGCGTGGGCGCAGCGCTTAGCAGGCGTGTTCTACCGTGTACCGGGAATTGGTTATAAAGTGGGCGTGAAGCGTCCGACTGCAACCGATCGATTGGGCAAAATTATGTGCGGTGAGTTGCGCTATGCAGATGTCGCCACTCGTGCGCTGAAGCGGTTAAGCGGCGGATTAATTCCTGGAATGGGATAGATGAGTGGTGCGCCTAGCGCCAAAGGCGCAAGCTCCGAAGGACATAGTGCTAATCGCACCTCGTAGGAACTGCGGAGGCGGGGTCTTCTCGCTTCCGCAACGCTAAAAAAACTACTGTGAAGCGCAAGTGAGCGCTTGAGTATTTCTCAAGTAACCTAGAGAGGCTGTACTGCGACCCTCATTGCAGTACACAAACACAATGCCATTTGGTACGATTTCAAGCTTGTAAGACTTGGAAGTTCCTGATTGAGTTTCAAAAAACTGCTGAAGATAGTTCAACAAGCGAAACTTCTATTGGGGAAGGCAGATGAACCGCTAGATTAATTCTGCCGCAGTTGTTTGAACAAGCGCTGGGCAGAGCGATTGGTTGCCTTGGGTCGCGTCAAAATCCCTTGAGAGGGGCTGAACAACAGTGCCAATAGAAACAACAGACAAACGACCAGAACGATCGCCGCTCCAGAGGGTATATTCCAGTAGTAGCTAACGTACAAACCGCTGATGCTAGCAAGCACACTGAGAGCCGCGCCCAAAAGCATCATGCGGTACAGCTCTTTGACCAATAAATAGGCAGTGATGGCAGGCCCAATCAGCAGCGCCACAACCAGCACCACACCAACAGCTTGCATACTGGCAAGGATGGCTAAGGTGATTGCTGCATTTAACCCTACTTGAATCCAGGTGATGGGCAATCCCATTGCTTGAGCAGCTAAGGGATCAAAGGTGTAGAACAAGAGTTCACGATAAAAGACAAACACGACAAACAACACCACGATCGCGATCGCTAGTGTTCGAATCACATCAGCACCTGTAACCGATAAGATATCGCCAAACAAAAAGCTGTGCAGATCCAGCTTGCTTTTAAGAATCGTGATTAAGTTCAGGGGGTGACAGTGAGCTTGGAAATCATAGCAGATGCCGGATAGCAGCCA